>CAIPDT010000121.1 GCA_903863905.1 uncultured Methylococcaceae bacterium | reverse complement strand
CCATTTTTTCAAAATGCACCGCGAGATTTAAGGCATCACGGTAAATGGGTAAATGTTCGTAACGCGCCATTTTAAAGAGTAAAAATCCTGACCACCTGTGTAGGGGCAGAAAATCTTCTGCCCTTTGTTATGCTGCGTATTATCTGGGTAGAAACAATCTACCCCTACCAATTTGCACCGGTAACTTATCTTCTGCCCCTACCTATCAAAAGGCTTGGGTGCGTTTTTTAAAATCGCAGGGGTTATCAACGGGCTACAAAAAAGATTTATCGTTAGGTTCATGCCGGTTGGTTTACTAAAATCGACTGGCGGCTATAGGTGAGTCAGCAGACACCCAGATAGTGGAGTTCTATGTCTGCAATGGGTCGGATGGCGCCTGTGATCTCGTTAAAAACATTACAAATCTGAATGACAGGTATTGAGATTGTCTTTTTGAAACAGCTCTCTCCCTATGGGCAATCCTAGGCTGCTTCCAAAACTTGTCGATCAAGGTTAATTTTCATGTTAGTTTCCGAAACTTCAAGCAAACTGTCTTCAAACTTGTAATTTTCTTTCTCCTTGAACCAAGAAAGAACTTTAGCGAGATGCCAAATTGTTATGCTCCCCTCATGGATAGGCGAGGGAAAAGTTGACTGATATTTGATATAAATATTGCTGATATTTTGACGGCTGCATCCCAAAATATCAGCAATATCGGTTAAGCCAACAAAATCGGGCGTAGCTTCGATTAACTTTGCTTTAGGGATTACTTTATTAACATCTTTTAGTGCGCTTGAGACTGCTTCTAATGCCGATCTGGCCTCTCTTGTGAAATTTAGCGCGATTCGCCCTGGCCGTCCAATCCCGATAATGGCATCATCACATCCTGCCTCATAAAATTGATCTAACAGAGATTCCGGTTCGAACTCAAGGGATGTAATATCAAACTTCAGCGTAAAATCATAATCAGTCATCGCTTATTCCTCACCAATATCTGTGTGTTTTTGCATAATGCAGTTATCAACAATACGTCTAATTTGCTTGGCGTGGTTTCCCGGATTTTTTTGGTGTACTCCAAATGCTTGCCCTGCAAAATTCACCGCACCTACATTCTTTTTTAGAGAAGCCCTGAAGATTGAGTCTTTAAGAAAATAGATGGTGCCCTGAAGACGATTCGAACGTCCGACCTGTCCCTTAGGAGGGGACCGCTCTATCCTACTGAGCTACCAGGGCATGTGTACATTTTAGCACAGAAACAACTTTCTACAGAAGTGCTCAAGGCCTAGACTGGCTTTGAGCTATTAAGTCAGGACTTATCGTTCAACCCATTCATAGAGTTCTGTTAAGGCGGGATCACATTTGCAACAACTGGTGCCGCAAGCGCCATCTTTTGAAACTTTACGCACGTTACCTTTACTAATCCATCGGCTTAACATGCCTCTTAATGCTTCGGCATCCACATGAAAATGGTTCACTAAATCTATTAAGGCAACGGTTGAATGTTGTTTTAAATACTGTCTTAAATCGGATAAGATCATTGTCGCGCTCCTATATAAAACGTGCGTCTGCTTTTTTACCACTCAGCCATAAGCCAAAGATAACCATTGCAAACACACTGATTAAACCACTAATCCAAGCCAACGAATAACTTGGGTGCTGACTAAAAGTCATACTTTGATAAAAAACCGTGGCGGTCATATAAGCAATTCCGGTGGTCCAAAGTACGACAAATACAGTCCATCCGGCATTCGTTTCTCTAAATATGGCCGCTGTTGCCGCCACACAAGGGGCATACAATAAAATAAATAACAAATAGGCGAAGGCACCCACTTGACCATCAAAACTATGCTGCATCGCGGTAAAAGTTAAGGTTTCAACCTCCTGCTCATTCGCGGCTGCCGATAAATCGGTCACCGAACCAATATTTAAACCTAAGGGATCTAAGACATTGTCCGCTAATTTACTTAAATTTTCGGGTACCGTGGCACACGCGGCTGATAAAGCTTCTTTAAGATTAAACTCGGCTTTTTGTTCAGGTGCGGTGGTTGCAATCTGACTGTATAAGGCATCTAAAGTACCAACGACGGCTTCTTTTGCTAATACTCCGGTAAAAATACCCACTGTAGCGGGCCAGTTGTCTTTTTCAATCCCCATGGGTTTAAAGGCCGGCGTTAAACTTTGTCCGATCACACTGAGTACAGAATTATGACTATTTTCTTTTCCAAATTGGCCATCAGTCCCTAGGGCATTTAAAAAGTTTAACACCAATACCATGGGTATAATCACTTTACCAGCATTGAGTAAAAATGATTTTAAGCGATCCCAGGTTCTAATGAAGACGCCATGTAAGGTGGGTAAATGATAAGCCGGTAGCTCCATAATAAAAGGCGCTGATTCGCCTTTAAAGAGCGTGTGCCGCATGATTAAACCGGTTAAGACGGCTACGGTAATACCTAATAAATACAAACCAAATACTAAGTTTTGCCCGCCTACAGGAAAAAAGGCGGCGGCAAATAAGGCATAAACCGGTAAGCGTGCGCCGCAAGACATGAACGGGTTCATTAAATTGGTTAAGATTCGATCGCGCTGATTATCTAAAGTACGGGTGGCCATAATCGCGGGTACATTACAGCCAAAGCCGACAATCATGGGCACAAAGGATTTACCGGGTAAACCGATCATCCTCATAAATCGATCCATCACAAAGGCGGCTCTAGACATATAGCCCGAATCTTCTAAGGCGGACAAGAACATAAATAAAAAGCCAATAATTGGGATAAACGTGGCGACGACTTGGATGCCCCCCCCAATGCCTTGGGTTAACATCACGATTAACCATTGTGGCCAATTAAGTCCAGTTAAGTAGCCACCCAATCCGTCTATTAATAGGGCGCCGATGCTTTGATCAAAGAAATCTACAAAGGCGGTCCCTATATTAATGGTAAACATAAACAAGGCGTACATTACCAATAAGAAAATGGGAATACCTAAGAATCTATTTAAAACAATACGATCTATTTTTTCGGTATTGTGTTGGCTCACTTCATCTACGCGACATACTGAGCCTTTTATAAGTGCATTCACATAACCATAACGGGCATCGGCGGCCAATATATCTATTTCATCTTCTGTTTCTATCTCGACCCAGCGCTGTAATTCAATCACTCTCGGCATTAAGTCTATACCGGCAAATTCTTTTGCCAAGGTATCATCTTCCAAGAGTCGTAATGCTAACCAACGTAAATCACACTGGTGTTGCTGGGCAATTTTGACTAACGAAGGTAAGATATAGCTAATAGCTTGTTCTAATTGAGTACAATAAGGAATATCTATCTGAGGCGTGGGCTTTTGCAGAGCCGCTAAATTAATTTGCTGCTTTAATTCATTAATCCCCTCTTTTGTAGAGGCGGTAATAGCTATGACGGGACAGCCTAATTGTGCTTCTAAAAACGCGGTATCAATTTTAATACCGCGTTTTCTAACCGCATCCATCATATTAAGCACCAATAACATCGGTACTCTCATTTCAATCAATTGGGATGTTAAATATAAATTCCGCTCTATATTAGAGGCGTCGATGATATTTATAATTAAGTCGGCGTCTTTGGAAGCAACATAATCACGCGCTACTTTTTCATCAAGTGATACTTGATCGTCTGCGGCTTCAAGCGAATAAGTACCTGGCAAATCGACTAATTCAATGTATTTTCCGGCATGTTGATATTCACCGGTTTTTTTTTCAACCGTGACACCCGGCCAATTGCCAACGTGTTGTTTTGATCCGGTTAATACGTTAAAGAGTGTTGTTTTACCACAATTAGGATTACCTACCACCCCGACGGTAAAGTCTACATTCATGGTAACTTCTCTATTAATAAAATATCTGCCTCATTTTTACGCAATGTTAAGGAAAAGCCACGTAATTTGATTTCAACGGGATCTCCCATCGGTGCAAAACGGGTAACGCTAAACTCTGTTCCCGGTGTTAAGCCCATTGCTAACAAACGTTTTCTATAGGCTTTGCCCGTTTGTTCAAACCCAACGATTTTTCCTAAATCACCGACACTTAGATTTTTAAAAGTTATTGCCATGGTTTAACCTAATTCGTTTGGATTTAATGCACTTAAAAGAAAGAAAGCAATCAATAATCATTCTCATTGATTGACTATAACATACTATCGACGCCAGTCAAAACTAGATACAGATTAAGATTTAATGTCGAGAATAAAATAATGCTAAGGTGAAACAAATCATACTAAACGATATGACAAGGAAGTACCGTAATGGTTCTATAGATTCGTACACAACACAAAATAGTATATGTAGAAATGGGGGTTAATGAGGTAATGCTAAAAAAAACCAGCGTCATTGCTTATGAAAAGCCGTTACGCTGGTCTCAATATTTTTAATCCGTTATTGTAAATTCAGCACTGGATGAATTTACTCTATCACGTAATTCCTTACCTGGCTTGAAATGCGGCACATACTTTTCAGCGAGGGCAACAGATTCACCAGTTTTTGGATTTCGTCCCATACGTTGAGGACGTTTATGTAACGAAAAGCTACCAAAACCTCTGATCTCAATTCTCTGGCCGGAAGATAATGTTTGGTTCATTTTTTCAATAATGCATTTTACCGCTAACTCCACATCTTTAAGTGCTAGATGAGGTTGTTTTTTAGCAAGCGCTTCAATTAATTCTGATTTTGTCACATTCTATCCCGTGAAAAAGAAAACGCAAAGGGGCTGTAATCTACAGCCCCTCTTCTTAAATCCTTATTTTTCCAAATTCTTAAATAAGTCAGCCATAGTAGGAGTACCTACTGATTGCTGAGAATGATCTTTGATTGAGTGCGTTTCTTCTTCTTGATCTTTAGCTTTTATAGACAATGAAATAGACTTGCTCTTTTTATCAACACCGATAAATTTCGCTTCTAATTCGTCGCCTTCTTTTAACAATGTGCGTGCATCTTCAACGCGATCACGTTGAATTTCAGAAGCGCGTAAGTAACCTTCAACGTTATCCGCTAAAGTTACGATAGCACCTTTAGCATCAACTTCTTTGATAATACCTTTAACGAAACTGCCTTTTTCATGTGTTGCTAAGAAGTTTTGGAAAGGATCTTGTTCAAGTTGTTTAATACCTAAAGAGATACGTTCACGCTCAGAATCAACGGCTAAGATAACAGTTTCTAATTCATCGCCTTTTTTGAATTCACGAACTGATGCTTCGCCTTCATCTGCCCAAGAAATATCAGACATGTGAACCAAACCATCAATACCGCCATCAAGACCAATGAAGATACCGAAATCAGTGATTGATTTGATTTTACCTGAGATTTTGTCGCCTTTGTTATGAGTTGCTGCAAATTCATCCCATGGATTAGTTTTGCATTGTTTCAT
>CAIPDT010000120.1 GCA_903863905.1 uncultured Methylococcaceae bacterium | reverse complement strand
CTCGCGCAGAAGTATTTGACGTCGCTAACGCGGTTTATGACGGTACGGATGCAATTATGTTGTCAGCAGAAACGGCTTCGGGTAATTATCCGATTAAAGCAGTAGAAGCGATGGTGCGTATTTGTATAGAAGCAGAAAAACAAGCGGTAGTCCGTGAATCAGATCACCGTATCAGTGATCAATTTGAGCGTGTTGATGAAGCGATTGCAATGTCTGCGATGTACTTAGCTAACCATACTAAAATTAAAGGTATTGTAAGCTTAACAGAGTCAGGTTCAACGCCGTTATGGATGTCTCGAATCAGTTCAGGTATTCCTATTTTTGCTTTCAGTAGTCAAGAAAAAACCTTAGGTAAAGTGACTCTTTATCGGGGTGTGTTTCCAGTTCATCATGAATTGGATGGTAACAATGATCATGCTGAAGTTAATCGCAGTGTGGTTGCCAAACTTAGAAAATGGTACAAAGCGGCTGATGGCGATAAATATATTATCACCAAAGGCGATTTGACCGGTGTCGAAGGTGGCACTAATGCGTTAAAAGTCATTGTCATTGGACAAGGTTTAACGCTCTAAGCTTTATTAAGGCGTTCTACACTCAAATGCGCGTCATTTGAGTGTAGATGCTTTTTATACTATAACGTGGTTAATTTGGCGAACGATAACATTAGCCATTTAACACCGGCCTGCTTAAAGTTCACTTGGACTCTTTCTTGAGCACCAGAACCTTCTATTTGTAAAACAACTCCTTCGCCAAACTTTTCATGCTGGACGCGTTGTCCCAGTTTATAACTGCCTACACTGATTGATGAGGAATGTTTAGGCTGAATGTTAGTCGCTGGACGACTCACAGTGGCTCGAAGCCTGACTTCTTGTATCAGTTCAGAAGGAATCTCTCGAAGAAAGCGAGAGGGTCTAGGATAGCTTTCTCGGCCATATAAGCGTCTTGATTCTGCATAGGTTAAATACAGTTGTTGCATAGCACGGGTCATGCCTACATAACACAGTCTACGTTCTTCTTCTAAGCGCACAAAATCATCGACAGATTGCTGTGAAGGAAATAAACCCTCTTCCATACCCACTAAAAATACCAATTTAAACTCAAGTCCTTTGGCTGAATGGATCGTCATCAGTTGAACACAGTCTTCATAATCATCCGCTTGACTGTCACCCGATTCTAACGCAGCGTGCGTTAAAAACAGGTCTAGTTCGCTCATGCCCTCTTCATTTTGTTGATCAAAATCAAACAAGCGAGCCGCATTGACCAGTTCTTCTAAGTTCTCAACTTTTTCTTCGCCTTTATCCATCTTCTCTTTTTGATAGAGGCCAATCAGTCCCGATTTTTCGACGACTAGTTTAACTTTTTCATATAAAGCCAGATCGGTCGCTTGCTGATTAAGGGCTTTAATGAGCTCTAAAAAGCCAATCAGGGCGTTCGTGGCTCTTGCACTTAAGTTTCTTTGATTAATTAAAGCCACGGCCGCCGTCCACAAAGAAATGCTTTGATCGCGGGCTATCAGGCGAATATCATCAATTGCTTTAGCGCCAATGCCCCGCGTAGGGGTGTTAATCACCCGCTCAAAAGACGCATCGTCATCTGGGTTAGCCATCAGTCGTAAATAGGCGAGGGCATTTTTAATTTCAGCGCGATCAAAGAAACGTAAGCCACCATACACGCGGTAAGGTGTCCCTGTCGCCATTAGTTTTTCTTCAAACAAACGTGATTGTGCATTAGAACGATATAAGATAGCCGTATCACTGCGAGAACCACCCTGATTAATCCAGGTTCTAATGCGCTCCACCACAAAATAGGCTTCATCTTGCTCGTTAAAGGCCGCATATAATGAGCAAGGCTCACCCTCACCGGCGTCGGTCCATAATTCTTTACCCATCCGACCGGTGTTGTTGGCGATAATTTTGTTAGCGGCCTTAAGAATGTTCCCTGTTGAACGATAGTTTTGTTCTAATTTAATGACCTGATGATTAGGGTAGTGCTTTTGAAAGCTATAAATATTTTCAATCTTGGCACCTCGCCAGCCATAGATAGATTGATCATCATCACCCACCACAAACAGATTGTCTTTGCCATCGGTCAGCAGTCTAAGCCAAGCATATTGAATAGTGTTGGTGTCTTGAAACTCATCAACATGGATGTGTTGAAAGCGATTTTGATAAAACTCAAGTACATCGGGGTTATCGCGTAAGAGTTCGTGGCCGCGTAACAGCAGTTCGGCAAAATCGACCAAGCCCGAGCGATCACACAACTCTTCATAGGCTTTATAGACTATCAGCATTTGGCGTTGATAAGGATCACCTGTTTCCATGGAATGTCGGGCACGAATACCTTCATCTTTTTGAGCATTGATATACCATTGCACTTCACGGGGCGGCCATTTACTATCGTCCAGATTTAAGGTGTTCAGTAAACGTTTTATAACCCGTAATTGATCACCAGAATCCATCACTTGAAATGTTTCAGGTAATTTAGCTTCTTTTGAATGCCGTCTTAATAGACGATGAGCGATACCATGAAAGGTGCCTATCCAAAGATTATGGGTGGGAATATTGAGTAAATGCTCAATTCTAGCCCGCATTTCTTTAGCGGCTTTATTAGTAAAGGTCACTGCCATGATGCTATGGGCGGCATGGCCACCGACTTGGATTTGCCAAGCAATACGATGCACTAAGACGCGAGTTTTACCACTACCAGCCCCCGCTAAAATTAACATGGCTTGAGACGGCGCCGTCACAGCTAAACGCTGTGCATCATTTAAAGATTCGATTATCGAAGTAATGTCCATTATATTTTTATCGCTTGCACATTTTGTAGAGCTGTGTATATTATTTCAATTCGGTAATGTTGAGCTGTTTTTTTTTACATTACAAAAATAACAACAATGACACAGAGAAGGAGATTATGATGAGTTTTGATTTTAAACGTTCGGTTAAGTTTGAACACAATGTCGGTGAGAAAGAGAAAAAATATCGTTTATATGCAGGTGCTGCATTATTAGCTATTTCAGTATTTACCGCTTCAATCCCTGCATTATTAGTGGGTCTAGTTTTAGCGGGTACTGGATTTTCAGGTTGGTGCCCGGTTTATTCAGGATTGAGTAAAAATACCAATGAAGTTGCAGAAACTTCAACTGAGACGACAGAGTCTTAAGCAAAAGGCGCAAGGAACATTCGTTTCCTTGCGCCACTTTTAATTTAGTCTTCCTTTTTAAATTCACCCTCTAGTATATGACTGTTTTGTGCGGGTTGTGCTTGTTTAAAAATATCATTGGCTTGAATGATTTTGTTTTCAATAATGTACTGCGCTAATCTTTTTCTTAAGGAAGGAATTAAACAGGCTAAGCCCAGAATGTCAGTAATAAAGCCCGGTGTTAATAATAACACGGCCCCCAGTAAAATAATCGGTCCTTCAATCATTTCATAAGCGGGTATCACGCCTTGTTTAATGTTGTCCTGAAAGCGCTTAAAGGTTGAAAATCCTTGTTGTTTTAACAGCCAAGATCCCATGACGGCGGTCAGTACGACCAAGAAAATAGTTGGAAAGGCACCGATAAGTCCACCCACTTCCAGCAGGATATAAATTTCTGCAAAGGGCACAATTAAAACGATTAGAAACAGAATTTGGATAACTTTCATTGACACTCTCTTTTATTGTTATTGTTAAAACGCCCCAAAAAGCGTTAATGGGGGTGCGCGTCTTATAAAATTGATTTTATGACGACAATATAAAGGCAAACGCTTTAAATTTCTAGGATAATATGCGGACTTGAACATAAGTTATAAATAATGGTCGTCCTTATTGATGGCGGTTTACCTGATTACTTGCATTGGATTGTTTCATGCCCTTTTTAAATAGTATTATTTTCGTTATCATCACTCTATTGAGTGTATCGATTCCTGTTCGAGCAGATGAGGCCCCCTTAACGGCTGAACAAGCCTTTAAAATTTCTGCAAAAGCTCTTCAAACAGATCAAATTGAGCTCTCATGGCTTATTGAAAAAGGACATTACCTCTACAGTAATCATATTCAGGTTACCTCTAAAACCCCAGAAGTACATATTGTTTCGCCTGTTTTTCCGGAGGGTGAACTGAAGCATGATGATAATTATGGCGATGTCAGTATCTATCGGGAGGCAGTCATTTTGCCTATTGTCTTAACTAAAGATAAAGCCGTGTCTTCTGTTGACATTGAAGTACATTATCGGGGGTGTGCGGATCGAGGGATATGTTATCCCCCGCAAAAAAAGTTATTAACGATCGCCTTGCCACCTGAGACATCGATAGCTAACAAGACTGCAACGCTTAATGCTTTAGAGCAGTTGGTTACTAAATTCCCCGGCTTTGATTCTAAGGCTCATTCGGATGACTTGATACCGGCTGAGCAAGCCTTTCAATTGTTTGCTGACGTTAAAGATGCTCATACCCTACATGTTAATTGGGCGATTGCTAAAGGCTATTATCTGTATCGAGAAAAAGTTAAATTACAGTTGGTCAATGCCCAAGGGGTTGAATTGGGCAGTTATGCTATTCCCAGAGGAACGCCAAAAGAGGATGAGGCCTTTGGTCAGGTAGAAATCTTTCATGATGAACTCAGTTTTGATGTGCCACTTAACCGCAGTATTGAAGCGGCGGTAGAGATCGTTTTACAAGCGAACTTCCAAGGTTGTGCTGATCGCGGTGTGTGTTATCCACCGATGCACAAAAGTATTAGTTTGTCTTTGCCGGCAGGACAAAAAGTGTCTCAAGAAGTGCTTAGTCAAAAGACCGCCACGGCAGGTTCCGGTGATTCAGAGCAAGACCGCATTGTGCAGTCTCTGCATCAGGATAGTGGCTTAGCGATCTTATTCAGCTTTTTTGGTTTTGGCTTACTGTTGTCCATGACACCGTGTATCTTTCCCATGATTCCGATTTTATCAGGCATTATTGTGGGGCATGGTAATCATATTAATACCCGTCGAGCCATTTTATTGTCGTTGAGTTATGTGGTTGCCTCAGCGCTGATGTATACGGTTTTTGGGGTGTTAGCGGCGTTATTTGGCGAGAACTTGCAAACCACTTTTCAACAACCTTGGATCATAGCGTTGTTTAGTGCTATTTTTGTGTTGTTGTCTTTATCGATGTTCGGTTTTTATAACTTAGAATTGCCGAGTTCAATACAAACTAAATTACATAATTCCAGTGTAAGGCATCAAGATGATTCTCTTTGGGGTGCCGCTATTATGGGCGCCTTATCTTCGTTAATCGTGGGGCCTTGTGTGGCGGCACCGTTAGCGGGTGCTTTGATATTTATCGGACAAACAGGCAGTGTGTTATTAGGTGGAAGTGCTTTATTTGCAATGGGCTTAGGGATGGGCGTGCCTTTAATATTATTAGGGGCCTCAGCAGGTAAATTATTGCCTAAAGCCGGCACGTGGTTATATTCTACAAAAGCCGTGTTTGGCGTCATCATGTTAGCGGTCGCCGTGTGGATGTTAAGTCGTATATTACCCCCAGCGGTCACTATTCTGTTATGGGCGGCATTATTGATTTTACCCGCTGTTTACCTGAGTGCCTTAGATCCCTTGCCCGAGCAAAGCTCTGGCTGGTCTAAATTATGGAAAGGCGTTGGGGTTATGATGTTTGCTTATGGTTTGATCCTGTTAATAGGCTTTAGTCTGGGTAATGATAATCCCTTAAATCCATTAAAAGGCTTTGCCGTGAATAAAGCCGAAGCTAATGAAGAGGGCTTAGTGTTTAAGCGGGTGAGCACTTTGGCCGAATTAGACGCCAATATTCAGCAAGCAGTATTAAATAATCACCCTGTGATGGTGGATTTCTATGCGGATTGGTGTATTTCCTGTAAAGAAATGGAAGCGTATACCTTTACGAATGCTAAAGTTAAGCAGGCTTTAAGCGCTTATACTTTATTGCAAGTCGATGTCACTAAAGATTCTGCGGATGATAAGGCTATTTTAACGCGGTTTAATTTGATCGGGCCGCCGGCTATTTTATTTTTTAACGGCAGTGATCAAGAAGATAAGTCACGCCGTGTGATTGGCTATCAAGAAGCCGAAACTTTTCTTAAAACATTGCAAGGGGTAAAAGGATGAGACTGATTCAGATCGTAATGGTTGTGGCGTTGCTTGCGTTGGGTGCAGGTCTTGTGGTTCGAGGTTTAATGGCTCCAGACCGTCCTGTGAGTCAGGCGCTGTTACCAGAGTTTGAGTTTCCAGATATATCTGATAAGAAGCATTCTTCTTCAGAATGGCAAGGTAAGATTCGAGTGATTAATTTTTGGGCCACGTGGTGTCCACCGTGTATTAAAGAGATACCTGAGTTTGTGGAATTACAGACTCAATTAGGTGATAAAGGTGTGCAGTTTATTGGCATAGCGATAGAAGATAAAGTACCTGTTGAGCAATATCTAGCCATTAACACGGTTAACTATCCACTATTGGTTGCAGATTTTGCGGGGGTTGCCTTAGCGCATCAGTTGGGTAATACGGTTGATGCCGTGCCTTATACCTTGGTGGTAAATCAAAAAGGCGAGATTATCCACGAACATCAGGGCGCGATTTCTAAAGAGCAATTATTGGAAGTGATTCAGCCGTTGTTGAATTAAAGCCATTTACGCAGGGGTTTTAAAACGGTGAGCTTAAATAAGCTCACCGAATAAATCATAAGACTTTTTTATAGTGCTTTATAAAGTGTTAACGCTTTAGTTAATAAGTCAGCTGATTCTTTCACTTCACCTGATTTAGCTTTGATTTGACCTTGAATCACGTTAGCATTGGCTTCGTTTAAGCCCGCTGCATTGCCTTCGATTTTAGCTGCGCTGAGTCGAGCTGATTTTATAAGTAATTGAGCCGCTGAAAAATCGCTTTTGTTAACTTCAGCCAATGCTTTTTCAACAAAACCAATCGTTTCGTTAATACTTTCAGAGCCGGCAAAAATAGGAGTGCTTAGCGTAGTTAATGCAATAGCAAGAAGCACAGAATGAGCTGTTTTTTTGATGATGATCATATTATATTAACGCTTAGTGAGGGATTGTTGAAGGCTATTCAACAATATAGGATTGGAAACAGAGAGCTTTCCAAGCGCTATGATATAGTATTCAGCGTTTTTTAGACTAATTATATTTAAGCTAAGGAATTGTGATAGTTCATGATTTTTCGTGGCTCAATTTAATATATAATACCCGGTTTATTGTTACACCCTTTTTATTAAATCGTTTAATTTACATGCCGAAAAAAAAGAGTACGACTTTATTTGAAGATTCACTTGCAGAAATTGAACAGTTGGTTGGGCAATTAGAGCAAGGCGATATTTCGTTAGAAGAATCTTTAAAGTCTTTTGAAAGAGGGGTTGCATTGACACGGATTTGTCAAAAAGCTTTACAGGAAGCTGAGCAGAAAGTTCATATTTTGATAGAAAAAAACGGCACACACAATTTGGAGTCATTTACTGATGAGTAATGCGTTAAAAGAATACCTTAGTTTTAGTCAAAACCGTGTTGAAAAAGCCTTGGAAGATCGTTTGCCAAGTGAGTTGGTTTTGCCACAAAAACTTCATCAAGCGATGCGTTACAGTGTGCTTAACGGCGGTAAACGTATGCGCCCTATGTTAACGTATTCAACGGGTATGGCGTTGGGTATTCCTGTAGAGACTTTAGATGGTCCAGCGTGTGCAGTGGAGTTTATTCATGTGTATTCGTTAATCCATGATGATTTACCGGCCATGGATGATGATGATTTAAGACGCGGTAAAGCCACTTGTCATAAAGCCTTTGATGAAGCCACCGCTATTTTAGCGGGTGATGCACTGCAAGCTTTGGCTTTTGAAGTATTGGCGCATGATTCAACAATGACAGCCAGTCCTGAAGATCGTTTAAAAATGATCGTTGCCTTGACTAGAGCCAGTGGTTCACAAGGTATGGTAGGTGGGCAGGCGATTGATTTACAATCGGTCGGTACCCGTATTACCTTGCCCGAATTAGAAAATATGCACATTCATAAAACCGGCGCGTTGATTCGTGCCAGTGTTAATTTAGCTACCTTGTCCAAGGCAGGCGTTGACCCTGATTTAGCTCTTAAGTTGGATCATTATGCCAAATGTATTGGTTTATCCTTCCAAGTTAAAGATGATATTTTGGATGAAGAAAGCGATACGGCGACGTTGGGCAAAACTCAAGGTAAAGATAAAGATAACGATAAGCCAACCTATCCCGCCTTGTTAGGTATGGCCGGCGCCAAACAAAAAGCCCAAGAACTGCATGAGAAAGCGCTGGACAGTTTAACTGGTTTTGGTGCAGAAGCGGATCTATTACGAGATTTATCTTTATACATTATTCAACGGACTCATTGATAACCTACTTGATTACTACGGATTTAATCTGGATAATTAACGTTATTATTAATAGGCCGGTCACTTCTTAAAGTTACAGGTGATATTTGCACGCCCCTTTGGTCCAAAGAAGCTAAAGGAGTCTTCATTATAAATGAGATGCCACTCCACCGTGTCGACTCTAGGATTTGTTTTAAAAATGAATAAAATTGGTAGTTTTCCTTTATTAGAAACCATTAATACCCCGGCTGATGTCAGAAAGCTAAAGAAAGAACAGCTCAAGCCTTTAGCCAAAGAGTTACGTGACTATTTAACCCATACAGTCAGTATTTCGGGCGGTCATTTTTCAGCAGGCTTAGGCACGGTTGAGTTAACAGTGGCG
>CAIPDT010000119.1 GCA_903863905.1 uncultured Methylococcaceae bacterium | reverse complement strand
GTCATTAACCCTAAAGATTTTATCAAATACGCCTTGATCATTAATCTTTAAAAATTGATCATCATACTTATTATCATTAACGACTAAATTATAACCCTCTGAACCTGCGGTGATATTAAAATCACCACACAATAACGTTGCCTTTACTTCCTGAGTATCATACTCAGATGCCCATTCACTTAAACAATTAAATTGCTCTGAAAAACCATCATCCCACCAACTTAAATGCGCAGAATATACATTAACGATGCCTATGCAAGGCACCTCCACTTGCGCCATGACCACTTTTCTAGAATGAATACTGTAAGGACTGTGATTACTTGAAACATACTTAGACTGCTGCTTTAAAAAAGGATAGCGACTTAAAATGGCAACCCCTTCTCTATATTTATCAAAGCCTATATGAGACCAATCTGTAAAGAGATGATAAGGCTGGCTTAAACGATCATTGATAATTTTGGCTGAATTAGTCTCCCAATCTCCCTGACCATTATTCCAAAGTTCTGCCACTTCTTGCAAACACACCACATCTGGTTGTTGTTCATTAATGGCTTTGGCTATTTGAGAAAATTTTTCGTCTTGCTGTTCTTCTTGATAACAGTGTAAATTAAGAATCAATACTTTTAAGGCGTCATGACTTAACGAATAATTTTGACCCTTATTATTATCCCAATAAGTTTCACCATTAACGTCACAAGAAACACTGTATTGCACTCTAAAAGCATGATCTACTTTCAGTAATCCTTGCCAAACTTCCACACCATATTGATTTGGATTCCTGGCATTACTTCGACATTGATCATCCCAATAGGCTCTATTAAATAGACAGGGGGTCTGATAGGTATGCACCCAATCATCAATCGTCCAATGAATGATAACGGTTTGGGGTGTAAGCGAATGCGGTACTGAAACAGTGATCGGAAATTCGGTTTCTTGACGAAGCGATTGATTACTAAAACCAATGTGTTGGATGGGTTGAGTAAAGATGACATTAAGACCTGAATCAGCCTGACTTACGTAATTGAGACCGGCATTGTTATCCCAATATGCTTGCCCCTGATAAACATGTTTTAAAACAAAAACAATATTACCCGGCAACGATTGATCAACAGTACGCTTTAAGGTGACTTCAGCTTGCCAATATTCAATATTGGCATCTAAACGACTGTGATACGTAGCGGACAATGTGATCCACTTACCGTCTTCCCCCGCCCAGATAACTTCACACTGTTTATCATAGCCCGTGTTTTGGACTTGCATAAAAAAAGTTAATTTTTGTTGGGGCGCTTTATGCTTTCGGGAAATTATATTTTCCACATACAGTAACTGGATTTTATTCACCTCATCATCCCCTCAGTATCGTATTAATCAATATGGAAATTAATGTTAATTTATCGATCCCTACTCTTAAAATTAAGATAATAGTGCCTAGAGTCAATGATAACCTAATAATTAATTAAGCTGGCTAAATTCTCACTAGCGATAGAGCCTCAATAACCCTGAAGATTATCAAGACCGCACTGACTTATCACCTTCACTTGAATTTATTCGCTTGATTGCCAGTGATAAACAACAGACAATAAGTCGAGCCAAAGATTTAGCAGAGCCTCTTGATAAAGTAGATGTAGAAGGTTTGGATCTTATTGAAACTATCTTACAAAGTTTCCCGACCTACCCTTTAGAAAAAACTAGAAGACCTAGCCGATGCCTTGCTAGACTTTAACGCCATGCCCGACTTAGAAACATGGTTAGCTGCTCATATCAGAAAGCTCACACTCTAAAACCACACATCACTCTTTATGTCGGTGAATAATATCTGCGTCAATGCTATATTATTCAGCAATATCCATTAACCAACAAGCCATTACTACGAACACTTTATGACTCACCCGATCTATCTTGATTACGCCGCCACAACACCCATGGCGCCAGAAGTCGCTTTAGCAATAGCTCAATGTTTAACCTTAGAAGGTGACTTTGCAAACCCGGCATCTTTACAACATAGCCTAGGAGCACTGGAATTATCGATGCGAGGCGCCAACAGCGCGACCATTTGGTTTCAATCCTAAAGGCAATAACAGGTGCGTAAAATGACAATGTTTAACCCGCCCCATCCGGGCAGTATTTTAAAAGAAGATGTATTGCCGGAACTGGGTATCAGTATAACCGAAGCGGCTATTCAACTGGGTGTATCGCGTATTACTTTGTCCCGTGTTGTCAACGGTCGGGCAGCCATCAGCGCAGACATGGCTATTCGACTTGAAGCCTGGATGAATGGCCCGACCGCAGAAACGTGGGTACGCATGCAAGCAGAATATGACCTATGGCAAGCGCGACAAAAACCGCGTCCCACCATTACACCAATTTCAATACCTCATGCGGCTTAATAAAACCCAATAAACACCGGTTTTAATCCTGTACAGAGGATGCTTCGGATAAAATGCCGGAGTAGTACCAGCAAGTTCATGACCAAGAAGATACTGTTTATCCAAGCTTCAGAGGTGCGAGCTGTTTTGGCTTGAATCAGATTGAGACCATAAGCCCGCTTACCTTGGCCAAACTTACCTTCAATCGGAATACGTTGCCGATAGTCGGCTTGGCGCTGTTGTTTATCACGCTTGAGTTGTT
>CAIPDT010000118.1 GCA_903863905.1 uncultured Methylococcaceae bacterium | reverse complement strand
GATCAGTCTGATTCATTACTTTCTCCTATTACCATATTACAAAATTAATTAAAACCACTTTTACAACTTTTATAGGTGGAATATTCAATCAAAAAACTTTAGCCACACATTTACTTACGTTTTTAAATATTACTGTTAATTAAGGAAAAATAATTTTCATCTATTTCAGTTGATAATAAATACAATGCTTTTTATATCTTGTTGTTTTTTTTAAAAGAAGATTTCATAAATAAATACAGCTATATACTTCCGATCATGAATGTCATACTAGTATTCTTATAGCTTAAACAATTTATATAAAAATCAATAAATTAGGACTCAAGGTATTTCCCACTTCAAAAACCCCGTCTTTACCTTCACTCTATGCTTCCTGCAAAAATCAATAATAAAACGATTTGCTACGTCATAATTCAATCCATGTGTATAGCCTAATCTTGCTTTACACAAAAACTGTATAGCATCGTTTTTTTCTTTTTGATCTAGTTTCTTATCAGAATCAGTAAATTGATGGAGCAAAGAATCTAATTCTATTAACAGAAATTTTTCATTAACAATATTTTTATTTTCAAACTCAACGCCCATAATAACTTCACATTTCTTATCACTTAAGCCACAAGATTGAACACCGTATTGAATAAGACTATTAAATGTATTTTGATCACAATAACCATCAAATACCTTGAAACCGACTTGATTTTTAAGTAATTCAACAGGATCCTTTACAGAATTAGACTGATTTTGTATTAATGTTGAATTTGTTGATACTGATGACTTTCCAAGATTAACGGCCATATTATTTTTTAAAAATTATTAATTGATGTACTTAGGATTAAACCTATAATTTCTGTATTTTGGTTTATTCCCAACTGAACAATTCTAGGCAACCCTTTGTTATCAGTTATATTAAACCCGTTTGAAAACATTTCTATATTCATTATTGAATCTAATTTCAGATTAAATGATTTTCGATCACCACAAAAAACAGCACGCTGATTCGTAATAACAAATTTACCAGTCGCAACCGTTATGATCGCTGACTCTGAAACCAACTGTCCTTTAGACTCACCTATTCGATAACTAATCCCTTTAGCAATTCGAAAACTAACACCTTGAGAACGACCTACATATCCACGTTTGACAACTTTTTCCTCAAGTAAACTTGCAGATTCCTCCCAATAAGCTACTTCATTTTTTTGCAATATTAATGAAGTAGGTTGAATTATCGGCAAATTCCCTCTTTGTATTGAATTAATTGTGTGTATTCTAAGCACTGACGATTTTATTTCATTAATTTCAACATCTGAAATCATAAGCAATGTCTGAATACGCCTTAATTGCTCCAAATCATAATCAGAAACAACACCCTTATTCAAAAAAACTTTAGCGGCACTCTCATAGGCTTTAACGCCTAAGCCTTTAATATCTTCTTTTTCCAATCGGAATTCTCGATATTTTAAGCCAATAATATCAACTTCATTATCTGATAACTCTCCATCTGCAACATACAGTAATACTAAATCATGAAATTCTTTTTTATTTGTAGAACGTAACTGAATAGATTTAATTTTATCAGTGATTGAATTAAATAATCTCATAAATAAAAAACTGATTTAATTATTCTTTAGGTAAAAATTAACGACTATCATAAAACCAATAGATATTTGTATCATTACTTACCTTCCACTAACTGAACAACCGCCAGTCGTCCCCCATCCTTCTGAGAAAATAATAATTGTGTTCCTTCAACCAACTCTACTTTACCCCCAATTGGGATGAGTCTTTTATTATTAGGATCAGTAATATCTTTCATGTCATCCATTCGCTCATTCACAAGGTACCAAACGTTATTATGAAGCACAAAATAACCCTCTCGTTTTTTTTGTTCTTCACTAATTCTCTCATTGGGCACAACATTACGATTGGTGTGCCACTGAAAAAGAGATTGATTTGTATAGACCATCAATCTATGATTTTCTGGAAGAAATTGCCCTTCCTTTCTAGAAGAATATAAATTTAATACTGGCAACTTGCCCTTATAAGGAGTTGAACAAAAAGGGCATTTCGGCTTAGTTGTATTATCGAAGACATACCATTTCTGTTCACAATCCGAATTCTGACAAGGCTGTATTAAATCGATCGTTTTTACTAAAGCAACTTCCCAATCATCTGCAGTCGGTCGTTTACTTGGATCATGTAGACCGTCAATAAATGCTTTTTGAAACAGCGGTATTACATAAGGCCCGGTAACCGTGTAAGGTATTTTTGAAGTATCCTTCCAGGGCAATTCACTTGCTTTAACATTAGAGACTTTAATACGATTACTTTTATCTATCGGATGCTCTACAAAAAGTGCCATTTCACCCATAGAAAGAACTTCGTCTTTTTCCGAATCCATGTCATTTACTTTATCTCCTCTTAGTGGGTGACGATAAAGTAAATACATATATATTAGTATCGCTAAGGCATGTCGATCTGTGTTAATGTTTGGGAGCATTCTATTTGGATCGTCTTTATGTAAATGTAAAGTACTAACAACCTCAGGTGCAATAAAATCAGGGGTTCCAATTACATCTGGGGGGTATTTACCCGGTACAACCAAACCATCAAGATCAATAACGCAAGCCGATCCATTAATAGGATTCACTAAAATATTTTTATACGATAAATCTGAATGAGCAAGTCCAGCCGCGTGTAATCTTTTCACCGCTCTACTGATAAGAATTGCCATACGAATATGATTCTGCCAATCCCCCAACTCTTTAGGATCAACAAATCGATTTCTTAGACTAGCGCTAGCAAACCATTTACCCTCTTTATCTTTACCTTTAATCCCTATTGAGTCATTATTCCTAGACCCATATTCAAAGAAAAATTGCTTTTGATAAGTCGGAGCAACTACACCTAATTTGCCTCCATATTCCAATATATGAGTTGGCCAACAATACTGACGTTTCCAATACTCCCCACCAATATTATTAAATATATTTTGCCTATATTTACCAACGATCATTTCAAGCCTGTCTTTAGCCTGAAAATCTTGCTTGTTTCTAAAAAAAGCAACTACATAACTTTTGTCAGGACTGAAATATACATCTTTCATAGCACCTGAACCAATAATTTCATCTACAAATTCAATAGGTGTCCCATCAGTGGTTTTAGTCTTAATAACTTTCATATTTGCCATTAGATTTATTTATATAACAATGCGATTGTTCTGTCATCATGATTCCCCGGCGACCAAAATTCCAACCACTTTAATAAGTCCTCAGATACGGTATCTTTGTTCTCCAATATTGGATCTATTTCTTGCCAAAAATCATCCCATTTTTGTAAGCTTGCTAAATTATTATCAGTTTCAAATTTAGGATCACTAATACCATCAGTCATTAATACTAAACTAGTAAAATCATCAGTAATTAAAAACCTTAGTCTATTCATCAAATCATCAGGAGTCATCACTTGTTTATCTAAGAAACGTGTTTGTCCCGCAAAATCGCCACTATCCACCTCACCTAATAGCTGTACTCTTTTACCTTTTTCATAAACACCTACTGCACCATCACCCACCCAATACACAGCAAAAAAATGTCCAATTGCAAACTTCTTGTGAGCGGCCAATAGCAATGTCGTTGAGTATTCTTTTGGATTAACATTGTTTAACGAAGCCTCTTCCTCTATAGCCTTAACTGCAACAAAGGCAGACCTTCCAAATGCCTCATATAATGCCGATTTAACACCGTGTTGACTTGAAGATTGATCAGAAAACCAACTGCTCGCTTCCAATTCGATTTTTTCACCCTGCGTATTCAAAGCATTAATTAAATACTCTACTGATTTTTGTACTGCAAGTTCAGATCCTTTACGAGAGTTTTTTGCGCTACCTGCCCCATCGGCAACAGCAATAACATTCCAACCATGCTGGGACAAAATAACAAAATCATCGTCTCTAAAACTTCCATTATGCTCGTGTGAACGACCTCGTCTACTCGCAGCTACCATAACTAAATCATTCGTACCTTGAATAAAAGCTTTATCCTCATGTCTTTTAAAATAAGGTGCATTTGGATCAGGCTCATTTATTTGCCACAATGATTTTGGATCTGGATTGATAAATAAATTAAATTCAGTACTAAGCAAAGGGTGATTGACGGTCGCATCTTGAAATTGATACTGCACAAACACTTTATACTCACCATCTTTTAGAGGTAGACCTTGTATAGCCCGTAAATTTGTCGTTTCCGCATAAAAGCCGGAGCCGTCAGGGAAGCTTATGCTTTTAATCACAACTTTTTTATAATCAGTCTCACCTAAAACCTGCAACTCAGAGGAATAAGGCTGACCTACTTTACCGTTTTCCAATCCAAAAATAATTTTAGGAGTTGGTGTAATGGGTACTGAACTATTTTGGGGAATATATCCTGGTTTTTCAGTTGTCGATAAACCCGTTTCGGCTATATTATTATTTATGT
>CAIPDT010000117.1 GCA_903863905.1 uncultured Methylococcaceae bacterium | reverse complement strand
TATTCTTGACAAAGGTATCGTTATCGATGCATGGGTTAAGGTTTCATTAGTAGGAATCGAATTATTATCAATTGAAGCGCGTGTTGTTATCGCATCAGTTGAAACTTATTTGAAATATGCTGAAGCGATTGGCTTAACTGCAAGCGCAGCAACACCAGCTTAAATTAAATAGTAAGAGCGCCCTATTGTTTATTTAAGCAATAGAGGCGCTTTTCATTAGTCCACTATTTCAGGAGAACCCCCATGGGACAATTAACCAATGCAATGGCGCAATTGCGCAGTGACATTAATGGGTCTCGTCAAGATCGTTTGTCTGAGCAAAATGCACGCATCGCAGATGTAAATGCTCAACTCGCTGATTTTACAGTAACTCGTTTAAGTAATGGCGTGAGAGATGCAGCAGATCGGGCAACATTTATCAGAGATAATTCAAATGATGTTAATCGTTTATTAAATCACTTTAATAAAGATAGACAATTGATGAGTCGTCAAACCAGTCAAGAACGCGCAGCGTTTGTGAATAATGTTGCAAAAGATACTTTAGCGTTATTAAATGGATTTAATGCCGAGCATAGAAGTATGGCACAACAAACTGCTAAAGAAAGAGCTGATTTTGTTGCTGAAAACACAAACAGTGTTAATGCATTTATAAACGAAGCTGCACAAGATAGAGCGGGTGCACATGCTGCTTTTTTTGGTACAGCAACGGCTAAAAAAAAAACATTCCTAATATAGCTATTCGTTTTAATGAAGAAGTTATAAGTACAGTTAAAGAAGCTGTACAAGCTACAACTTTACCCCCGCAAAAATCGACAATTACCGAGCAAGAAACTGTTGTGGTTTCTGAGAATACTCATGTTGATGAAGTCAAAAAAAATATTAAACAATCAAATAAGTTTTTAGGTGTCAAGAAAGACAAATAGGTGTTTGGTAAAAATTGAAGGCGATAGTTGATCGAGGATTATTCGGTAGACCTTTAGTGATCAGTGAGTTACTAAAGGTCTATTTATTAGTAATAATTTTACAATATTTAAGGATAGGTGCCATTAGGCATAGGAGCATTGATGATTAAAAATAAAAAAGTTTCAAGTTCACATTATGATGTTAAAGATGATCTTATTGTTCCTGAGGCCAGCGATCAATTTGTAGTCACATCGTATGTTAAGGACATTATAGAGCGTGCCTTGGTGTATTTGAATGCGGGATACCCCGTTCATTTTGCAGGGCCTTCTGGTACAGGTAAAACAACATTAGCGTTTCATCTTGCTACGCAATGGGGACGTCCGGTTACTTTGTTACAAGGCAACGAAGAGTTTGTCAGCTCTGATTTAACAGGGAAAGATGTAGGCTACCGTAAAAGCAGTTTAGTAGATAACTATATTCATTCAGTATTAAAGACTGAAGAACAAATGAGCCGTATGTGGGTTGATAATCGTCTTACGACTGCGTGTCGAAATGGCGATATGTTGATTTATGACGAGTTTAATCGTTCTAAAGCAGAGACTAATAATATTTTGTTATCGGTGTTGTCTGAAGGTATTTTAAATCTACCCGGTTCACGCGGTGCCGGTGAAGGTTATTTGGATGTACATCCAAGTTTCCGCGCGATTTTTACGTCTAATCCTGAAGAATATGCAGGTACGCATAAGACTCAAGATGCATTAATGAATCGAATGATTACGATTAATGTTGGCTTGTCTGACCGTGAAACTGAAACAGAAATATTACATGCACGTTCAGATTTGGGTTTAACTGAGTCAAGATATATTGTTGATGTGATTAGAGAGTTACATGGTAATGATCATGAAACTAAACATGGTTTACGCGCAGGGATTGCAATAGCAAAAATTTGCAAGATACAAGGTTTTAAACCTCGTTTTGGTGATAAGTTATTTCATGCTATTTGCTATGATGTGTTGAGTATGGAAACCGCTAAAGTTCAGCATGCTGGACATTCAATTATCCACGAAATGATAGATAGTGTTATTCGTAAATATTGCCCACCTGTGGGTTCAGATGCGATTAAAGTAACGACTAAAATAAAAATGGTAGAGCTATAACATGGCCATCATCAGTAGTCCTAGAAGAACCGTTTCCGATATAAAAACCCATTCTGGTCGCGGAAGTCGTGATCACGAAGTATATCGTGATTATTTTCAAGTGGGCGCTCTTGAATTAGAGCGTTGGCGAAGAGCGAAGGAGCGCGAGGTTGCGTCCTTACGTGTTGCGAGTATTGATAGTCGTATTGCAGAAATTGATAAAGAAAAAGAATTGTTGCTTGCAAATGCAGCTGCTGCGTGTGCGATGACTAATAATAAGGGTGGATCAAGCTCCGTTGTCAGTCAACAGTCATCAGGCCATAAAATTAAGTATTAAGGAGTGTAATGTGAGCACAGAGAAATTAAGAAATAGTCGTGCTAAGGTGATTTATGCTCTGTGTGCTTCGGATGGAATAAAGCCTAATTATAAATTACGTGGACTTGATTCAGCACCTGTTTATGCGATAGATAATAACGGACTAAGAGCAGTCGTAAGTGATACGTTAAGTGCGCGATTACGTCCGGATAGACGAAATATTAGTGCGCATCAGGCAGTGTTACACACTTTAACTGAAGATAGCACGGTATTGCCAATGCGTTTTGGTGTTATTGCTCGAAATGCAGAAGCGGTTGAAAATCTTTTATCAGCTAATCAAGAAGCCATTAGGGATCATTTTGAACGTTTAAATGGACGCGTAGAAATGGGACTTAGGGTTTCTTGGGATGTAGCAAATATTTATGAATATTACGTAGCGACTCATCCTGTTTTAATGCAAGGACGTGATGAGATTTGGGATAAGAATGCCAATAAAAGTGGGCATCGTGACGAAAAAATTCGATTAGGTAATTTGTATCAGTCTTTACGCAGTGCCGATAGAATTGAATTGACCGATAAAGTAAAAAACGTGTTGTTCGATTATTGTGAAGACATTGTTGAGACGACGGTTAAAAGAGAAAAAGATGTCATGAACTTGGCATGTTTGGTAGAAAGGGATCAGTTAGACAATTTTGCGAAGGGTGTTTTTGAAGCTTCAAAGTTATTTGATAATATCTATTTGTTCGATTATACCGGTCCATGGGCGCCTCATAACTTCGTCACGTTAGATTTACATGCGCCGACTAAAAAGAAAAGCGTAACGGTTGTTGAAGAGAGTGTGGGCTAGTTAGAGCATGTTGTTAGTTGATGATATATTGTTTTCACCTGTTAAAGGGATTAATTGGATTTTTAAAAAGATCCATGAATTAGCAGAAGAAGAGTTAGCGGGCGAGGCGGATCGTTTACGCGAAAACTTGACTGAGCTTTATATGCAGCTTGAAACCGGTGAAATCACAGAAGAAGAGTTTGAGCAACAAGAAACCGTATTACTGGATAGATTGGATGCATTAGACGAAGATGAAGATTTCATCGGTGAGGGCTCAATGGATGAGGATGAGGATGAGGATGAGGATGAGGATGAGGATGAGGATGAGGATGAGGATGAGGATGAGGATGAGTATGAGGATGAGGATGAGGAAAAATGAGTCCACTGATTAATCCTTCATTTTTACTCGATAGTCCCTTAAAACTCGTCTTCTTTGGCGGTAAAGGTGGCGTAGGAAAAAGCACATGCGCAACCGCGACAGCGTTAAAACTAGCTCAGAGTTATCCACAGAAACATTTTTTGTTGGTCTCAACTGATCCGGCACATTGTTTAAACAATATATTATCTAATTGTGAGTTGCCTACTAACTTGAATGTTCGTGAGTTAAGTGCGGCAGATTCATTACACAAATTTAAGTTAAAGAATGACGCCTTTTTAAAAGAGATCGCGGTACGAGGCACTTTCTTAGATGAGAGTGATTTACATGGCTTGATGGATTCAGCTTTGCCTGGGATGGATGAATTGGCAGCTTATCTTGAAATTGCACAGTGGCTTAAAGAAGATAATTATGCTCGAATCATTATAGATACTGCGCCTACTGGGCATACCTTGAGACTGTTAGCGATGCCCGATTTGATTCATCGGTGGTTAAATGCGTTAGATACCTTATTATCTAAGCATCGTTATATGCGAAGCCATTTTGGTAAAGATAATCGCTTGGATCATTTAGATACCTTTTTATTAGATATGAATGCCACATTAAAAATGATGCAGGCTTTGATAACCGATAAAGCGCGTTGTCGATTTGTGATTGTGATGCTTCCTGAAGCTATGATCACAAAAGAGAGTATGGGGCTAGTTCATACCTTAGACCAGAAACGTATTACCGTGTCAGATGTTATTTTTAATAAGATGTATCCTAAAAATGAATGTCCTGTCTGTGTGGCTGAATATAATAGACAGGCGCAATCATTTCAGTATCTATTGACGCAGTTACAGAATTATAATCTATGGTCATTACCGTTCTTTTTAGAAGAGCCACGTGCGGCGCAATTGACGCATGTTATTTCTGAGTTGCGTGTTATCGATAAAAATCAACAGCGTAAGCGTGTGCCAAACGTGTTACTGCCTGTTCATGTAGAAACCCCCACATTATTACCACTTTCGCCTTTGCGACTTATGATTTTTGCGGGCAAAGGTGGCGTTGGTAAAACGACTATTGCTTGTGCAACAGCTTTGCGTTTACATAAAAAAACACCTCAACTCCGTATTTTATTGTTGTCGTCGGATCCAGCGCATTCGTTAAGTGATTGCCTTAATGTCAGTGTAAAATCTATCCCCAGTTCAATTTGTTTAAATGTTGATGCTCAAGAAATCAATGTTGACGATGGTTTTGAAAAGATTCGGCGTAGTTATCGAGCTGAACTTGCCGATTTTTTAGGCAAAGCCCTCCCCAATTTAGATATCACCTTTGATCGTGAGGTGATGGAAAGATTATTAGATTTAGCACCGCCCGGTTTAGATGAGATTATTGCTCTGACCTCTATCATTGCGCATCTTGAGACAAACCGTTATGACACAATTATTATTGATGCAGCACCCAGTGGTCACTTATTACGCTTATTAGAATTACCTGAATTGATCCAAGATTGGCTGAAATTGTTTTTTTCTTTATTGCTTAAATACCGTAAAGTCATGCATTTACCTGAGTTGTCAAACCGCTTGGTTAAGTTATCGAAAGAAATAAAGGTGTTAAGGGCATTACTACAAGAGCCTGAACAAACTGGATTATATGCCGTAACTATTCCAACCTATTTGGCAATGGATAAAACGTATGAGATGACCCAGGCTTTAGCGCGTTTGGGAATTACGATTAAAGCCCTGTTTATCAATCAATTAACACCTGTAAGTGAATGTAATTTATGTCAGGCCTTGGTTAAGCGCGAATTAGTACAATTAAATTTTGCTCAAGAGCAGTTTTCTGGGTTATCGCAAACACGCGTGTATCGACAATGTGATCCGACTGGCCTAGAGGGCTTAACACAGTTAGGTTTAGCACTTTATTTATAAGATCGTTAGGAATAAAACGTATGTCAATGAATCCGCAGTATCAAGATAAAAATGATCAAGTCTCCTTGTGTGAGGCTTTAGATCGATTATTAAATAAAGGCGCTGTTGTGGTTGCTGATATTACCGTTTCAGTGGCGAATATTGATTTAATTTATTTAAGTTTACAAGCTTTAGTCGCCTCAGTAGAAACGGGCAAACGTTTACGAGGAAAGGAATAGCACCATGAAAGAGAATGAGTTATTAAATACACCGTCTAAAGCAGAATCAGGCCCTTTTCTTGCGCAACAATTAAGCTCTAATACTGTGCCTAGAAAGTTAGAGATAGATGGTGAAAGTGTTCGTAATGGTTTAGCACAACTGGTATTGACGCTGGTTAAATTATTGCATGAATTATTAGAACGTCAGGCTATAAGACGTATGGATTCTGGGTCATTAACGGATGAAGAAATTGAACGATTAGGGATGACATTAATGCGCCAAGCAGAAGAACTTGAAACGTTGCGTGAGGTTTTTGGCCTTAAAGATGAAGATTTAAATTTTAACTTAGGCCCTTTGGGGCGATTACTTTAAAGGATATAAGCGATGAATACTAATGCACCATTAGATGATTCTACAATAACTCCGGTCGTGCTTGAATCGGATTCAGCGTTTGAATCTGAATTGAAACTAAAGCCTGAACCAATAGTAAAGTCTAAAATTGAGGTGACCGCCGATAAAGGTCGTTCAATGCGGAGTTTTTTATCTCGCATGGGCTTAGCTTGGTTTGAACAAGGTGAGTTTAGACAAGCGATTGAAGTCTGTATTAAAATCATTGATACCTATCCTAACAGTGCAGAAAGTCAAACTGCACAAGACACATTATTAACGATTGCTCAGCGATATGAACAAGAAGGTCAGTTACGATTATCGTTAGATGTGCTTGAAAGACTTGAGTTGGCACTCGAGTAAATAAGCGTTTACGATCGTTAAATCAATTAATTTAAGGACATGCGCGATGAGCGATAATAGAAAATTAACCCATTCAACCAATTCGACCACTGTCGCTGATTTATTAGAGCGATTATTAGATAAGGGAATTGTGATTAGTGGTGATATTAGGATACGATTGGTAGAAGTCGAGTTATTAACACTTGAAATTCGATTACTTATTTGTTCGGTTGATAAAGCCTTAGAAATGGGTTTAGATTGGTGGAGCGGTAACCCTGCTTTTGATTCTAGAGCCAGAGCGGTCGGTATACAGCCGACTCTTGAATTAGAAGAGCGTTTAAAACGGCTAGAAGCGCGCTTAGAAAGTGTCGAACCTGCCGTATTAGAAGAAAAATAAATGTAAGGTAACTTATTTATGCGAGCGCTGATTTATTTTCCTATTTTACATAATGAACAAGATTTGGGGTCTTTGAGTCAAGTGGTTGGTGAACGACGAACCGAAAAACAACAACAGCAATATATTGAGGCAGTAAGTGATTTTTGGACGCTAATTAGGCGAGTTATTTTAGAGTATGAGCTTGATTATAAAAAGGTTAAAGTCTTTCAGGATGGTTTGCCTGTATGTGGAAAAGAACTGGATATTATCAAGGAAGTGGCTCAGTCAGGCAGTGAAAATCATAAGATATTGTTAGAGTTACATCAAAAAGGCGCTCAAGTTCAGGGAACAGAGTCCCCCGAATTGTTGGTTAAAGAATACAATTTAATGAAACAGATGTTAACCGCTGAGCATCCACAAGAATTTTATTCAACTGAAGCCAAAGTGATATTAAATCAGAGAGATGAGGCTATTGCACAGCGAATTGACACAATCTTAGCAGACAATGAGATGGGTATTTTATTTTTGGGCTTGGCCCATAATATTGCTGAAAAGTTGCCGAAAGACATTGTTTTAATTGAACCTTTAGGTCGACCTAGTTTCGGTGAGAATAATAATTAAGTTAATTAACAATTTATTATTACCATTATTTTTTTTACTAATATAAACATTTGTTAATTAATTTTTATTTGTTACGATGGCTCATTACATAGTCGGCGGAGTTGTTCGTTATCAATGCGGTCTCTGCCATAATATTTAATGGAGTGCGTCCCATGAAAAATAAATCATTAGGTTTGGTTTTAATCATAGATGATGATAAGGATATATGTGATTTATTAGCCTATCTTTTACAGCGAGCAGGTTATCAAACTCAACAAGGTTATGATGGAGTCACGGCGATGGCTTTATTAACTAAGGTTGAACCTGATGTATTGCTTTTAGACAGCATCATTCCTGAACCTAATGGGTTAGCCGTTTTAGCAAAAGTGCGGGTCATGTATCCACAACTGCCCGTTATTATCATTACCGGAACAGCCGGCATCTTGAGTGCTGTTTGTGCAATAAAAGCGGGGGCTTGGGATTATATGCCAAAGCCTTTTGATAATAATCGCGTGTTAGAGTTGGTTAATCGTGCTGTGCAGACACGGGCTAACAAAAAAGATAGACCCGTAAAGAGTGATCTAACTGTTAGTGCTGTTGTAACCGAATTAATGGGAACAAGTGCAGAAACAAAGAAAATTATCGCGGATATTGAGCGAGTGGCACATACCAATTTTTCAGTGATTATCCAAGGAGAAACGGGAGCGGGTAAGGAGTTAGTAGCTAAAAATATTCATTTAGCGAGTCGTCGATCTAAAGGGATTTTTATACCAATTGATTGTGGTGCCATTTCAGAAGCATTAATTGAAAATGAGTTGTTCGGTCATGAAAAAGGATCTTTTACCGGCGCAGATAACCGTTCAATGGGCAAGTTTGAGGCAGCGAATGGAGGCACGTTATTTTTAGATGAAATAGCTAATATGTCTTTGTCTGCACAAGCTAAATTATTACGTGTTTTACAAGAGCGTGTAGTGTGTCGGATTGGGAGTTCAAAACCGATTCCTATTGATGTTCGTATTATTGCTGCAACGAATGAAAACTTATTGGATGCGGTGGTTAGAGGGGATTTTCGGGAAGATTTATATTATCGGTTAAATGAATACGTTATTTACATACAACCGTTGCGTGAGCGTCCCGAGGATATTATTTTTTTAGCACAACGTTTTATGAAAGAAGTGTGTCTTGAGCTGAGCATTGATGTAATAACTTTTTCTATTGATGCGAAAAAAGTTTTATTGAGTCATCTTTGGTTAGGGAATGTAAGAGAATTACGCTCTGTGATTCGGCGTGTTGCCTTGGTCGCTCAAAAGGAAGTCAGCGATGTTGATTTAAAGTTTTTGATGCTACGGGTTACTTTGCCCCACACTCGCGTTGCTCCCTCCGTGCTTATACAAAAATCAGTGACAGACTTTTCATGTTTAACCTGTGTTGGATCTTCGAATTATAAAAATTTATCTGATTATGACGGTCTATCACTTAAAGAAATTACCCGAATGACCACCCAAAAAATGGATGCAATTATTATCCAAAATATGCTTAAAGAAACAAGAAACAATAAAGCAGAGGCGGCCAGGCGCTTAGGTATGGATTATAAATCCCTGTGTTCTAAACTAAAGAAAATACTTAACTCAGAGGTGAAAGGGTAATGATGAGCAAAAAAGGTAATGTTGAAGGTATGTTGCGTGGTTTGGGTGATTTAGTTGGAAAGTTAAGTGAACTAGCTGAAAAGGGTGAGAGTTTAAAAAAGACGGGGTTGTTTGATATAGACACCAATGGCCCTAATAAAGCTAAAGCGGTGTATGGTTTTTCGATGAAAATGGGTTTAAATGAAGACCAAGAGCCCACAATGGAATCATTTGGCAATGTGCATCGTGATGAGGTAACCGGTGAGACAACGGTACAAGAAGTCTCTGAACCCTTGATTGATGTTATTGAAGAAGCGGATCATATTTTGGTGCTTGCCGAAATGCCTGGGGTAGCTGACGAAGATATTCATTTGGATTTAAAGGGAGATGTTTTAGTCTTACACGCTGAAAAAGGCAGTAAAAAATATCATAAAGAAGTGCTTTTACCGCGATCTTTTGATGATAAAACCCTGGAGAGGTCTTGTCATAACGGTATTTTAGAAATCAAACTAAAAGGGTAGTCAGTCATGTCAAAGCACATTAGTCTTAAAGTGGTTGAAGCTTTGTCTAAAGATACCGGACGCGGCTATGCCAGAATAGATCCCGTTGATATGGCTCAATTGAATTTGGCCGTGGGTGATATTGTGCAGGTGAGTAGTAAAAAGGGCCGAGCCATCGCTAAGTTGATGCCAACGTATCCTGATTTACGAGGACATGAATCTGTGCAATTAGATGGTTTGACGCGCCGTAATGCTGGACTTACGTTAGATGAAAAAGCTTTAATTGAACCTGTTCAATGTCAACCTGCCATCAGAATTGTTTTGACACCCACTACGATTAATCCTAATCCACGTGATTTAGATTATATCGGCAGTTTGCTAGATGGCTTACCAGTTAAGACTGGGGATTTATTAAGAGCACATTTATTTGGCAGTCGTTCTGCTGAGTTTAAAGTGGATAGTACTCAACCAGAAGGTGCTGTGTTAATTAATCCCACCACGGCTTTAGTTATTAATCAGTCTAAAGAGGCTAAAAAGGCCGGCGTTAGTGCCCAGCGTCTATCCTATGAAGATGTCGGCGGACTTAAAGGTCAAGTTCGACGCATTAGAGAAATGATCGAATTACCGCTTCGATATCCAGAAGTGTTTGAACGCTTAGGTATAGATGCGCCCAAGGGCGTGTTGTTAAGCGGACCACCAGGTTGTGGTAAAACTTTAATTGCACGGATTATTGCACAGGAAACAGACGCGCAGTTTTTTACAATTAGCGGCCCTGAAATCGTGCATAAGTTTTACGGTGAAAGCGAAGCGCATTTGCGCAAGATATTTGAAGACGCGGCTAAAAAAGGCCCCAGTATTATTTTCTTAGATGAAATAGATTCAATTGCCCCTCACCGAGATAAAGTCGTCGGTGATGTCGAAAAGCGTATTGTGGCGCAATTATTAGCCTTAATGGATGGCTTAAAAAGTCGGGGCAAAGTGATTGTTATTGCTGCCACTAACTTACCCAATGCTATTGACCCGGCTTTACGCCGGCCTGGGCGCTTTGATAGAGAAATCAGTATTCCCATACCTGATCGAGACGGTCGCCGCGAGATTATAGAAATACATAGTCGTGGGATGCCGTTAAATAGCGATGTAGAATTAAATATCGTTGCGGATGTAACACATGGTTTTGTGGGTGCCGATTTAGAAGCTTTATGCCGAGAAGCGGCGATGAGTGCGTTACGGCGCTTATTACCTGAAATTGATTTTAGTGCCGCCGAAATTCCTTACGAACGCTTAGTGGCGTTAACGGTCACCATGGATGATTTTAGAGCCGCCTTATGTGAAGTATCCCCATCGGCTATTCGAGAGTTATTCGTCGATATTCCTGATGTGCGTTGGGAAGATGTTGGCGGCTTAGATGCTATTCGTCGTCGTTTGATTGAGTCTGTACAATGGCCTATTAAATATCCTGAATTGTATCAACAAGCGGGCGTTAAGCCGCCTAAAGGTCTTTTATTAGCTGGGCCTCCAGGGGTGGGTAAAACTTTAATAGCGAAAGCGATAGCTAATGAAAGTGGCGTTAACGTCATTTCAGTTAAAGGGCCGGCTTTAATGTCCCGCTATGTAGGCGATTCTGAGCAAGGTGTTCGAGAACTCTTTCATAAAGCACGTCAAGCCTCACCCTGTATTATCTTCTTGGATGAAGTGGATTCTGTCGTGCCTGCAAGAGGCGAAGGTTCCACCGATTCGCATGTTGCCGAGCGCGTTTTAAGTCAATTCTTATCAGAAATGGATGGCTTAGAAGAGCTTAAAGGGGTGTTCGTGATGGGCGCTACTAATCGGGTCGATTTAATTGATCCGGCTATGTTAAGACCGGGGCGCTTTGATGAAATCATTGAATTAGGCTTACCTGATGAAGAGGCTAGGCAGCAAATCTTAACCGTACATTTACGGCATAAACCAATCGCCGATGACATTTCTGTCGAAGCATTAGCGGCCCGTTGTATTGACGCCAGTGGGGCCGAGTTGGCCGCGGTATGTAATCGAGCCGCCTTATCGGCCTTACGTCGAGTAGTGCAAAGTCATGAGGGTGAAACGATCCCCACTCAGTTAAATGTAAAGATTGAACAAGCTGATTTTGATGCGGTAATTTTTGATATGTTTGGTGATGAAGGTTTAAGGTAAATAACATGCAAGATGTGCCCTTAGCGATCTATGTGTATGCGTTTACTTCAAGCCATTTAAGTCAATTGCCCCTTGTAAAAATAGATGAAGAAAACCAGCGTACACCCTTGTTAGGTGTTGATGACGAACATCCTTTGAGTTTTTATCAATATGAGGGTTTAAATGCGATTATTAGTTCTGTGTCTCTGCAAGATTTTATTGGCGAGACTGGCGAGCTGAATGTTCAAAATATAGCGTGGTTAACACCACGGGCGTGTCGACATGCTTTAGTGATTGATCAGTTAACCTTACAAAGTCCCGTTTATCCTTTATCGTTTGGAACTCTTTTTTCTAATTTAGACGCGTTGCAGCAAGAAATGGCTCAACGCAGTGTAGAGATATTACATTTTTTAAAGCTCATAGATGGCTGTGATGAATGGTCATTAGAAGCGACTTTAGATCAGAAAAAAGCTGTTGATTACTTATTTGAGCAAGGCTTAAAAGACGGACGATTTCTCTTACCCGAAGGGGCAGGGCGTCGGCATTTAGAAGAGCAAAAAATTCGGCGATTTTTAACCAGTGATATGAGCAATTGGTTAGAGAGTTGTTTAGCTAAGTTAGATAATGACTTATTGCCCCTGATACGAGAGAGTCGCTCAAGACGTTTATTAGACAATAAAGTATTGCACGAAGCGTATTTGGTGCCTGTAGAGCATGTACAGGTTTTTAAAGATATCGTGAGTTTAATTGAGAGCCATTATCAAGTTTACGGGTTAAACTTTCGACTCACTGGGCCGTGGGCTGCGTACAGTTTTTGTCAATCTAAAACGCAATGAGTCTTTTACTGTATGGCATTATTGCTGAAGACGTTGTCATTGATTTAGGCTGCCCCCTGTGGACGATTAATGTGGAAGGTTTGGCGGCTATTGTCATGACCCTTGAAACAGAAATCAGTCGAGAACCCACCTTCGTTTTAGCGTATGGCGAGCGGGTGACAAGATTACATCAACAAACCACCTTAATTCCTATGCGTTATGGCAGTGTGTTGGCTGATCAGTCTGCAGTAGAACAACATTTGCTAGAGCAGCAAGTGCATTATCAGGCGCGATTAAACGCGCTCGATAACTGCGAAGAAATCGGGGTGCGCTTATTGATAGATGACACGGCAGAAGCGATCGTGACGTCGGTTCCTGTGAGTGGTTTTCAATATTTATTAGCACGAAAACACGCTTACGAGTTGCCGGCATCGGTGGAGCAGCAGGTGGATTTATTAAATACGGCTTTAGCCGGGTTTTATCGACAGCACTCCGCGGAGCAGAGTGTGTTTAATGGTCAGCGTACCTACCTATTAAGTTATTTGGTTCCGCGTGCCCAGTTAGAGACATTTTTTGAATCGTTAACAGCCGTACTTAAAACGACGAAGGAATCTATTACTGTGAGTGGTCCTTGGCCGCCTTATAATTTTATCCTCTAATCGGCTACTCAGTTATTTTCTTCTTATATTATTATGCTAGGATTTCCTTTGAATGATTTTGAATTTCAGTACGAAAAATTGCTAAATGCCATTCCTTCCTCAGTGTTAATCATTGATAAAAAACTGCATGTTCGATCAGTGAATGATAATTTCTTATTAAAAAGTCAGCGCACTCAAGAAAGCACGGTCGGTCGATCTTTAAATGAAGTATTTCCTCTGGTGATTTTACAAAGCACTGGCATTGAAGAAATAATCCATCAGGTGTTGCAAAATGGTATGGCGGTTAAAGGGCAAAAGATGACTTATCGTGCGCCCGGTGTTCCAATTCGGATTTATTATTATTCGATCTTACCCTTTATGAGTGAGCAGATTATGCTTATTATGGAAGATGTCACTGAGCAGTTTAGACTGTCTGAAGAGGTGCGTCGGGTTGAGGGTCATTTAGCTTCGGTGGTTGAAAGTGCGAGTGATATTGTGTTGTCAACAGACAGTGAGGGTCGAATATTAACTTGGAATTCAGCCGCAGAAAAACTCTCTGGATTGAGTGCGCATGACGTAGATGGTCGATATTTTTTTGATCTATGTGATATTAATCAGAAGCAATCCATTTTTCAAATGTATCAGCGTATGAAAGTAGCCAATGCCAGTTATACGACGGAGTTTCATTTAGTAACGCCTAATAACACTAACAACATTTTAATTTCATGGGTGTTTTCAGCCATGAAAGATGAATATTTTAATACCGTAGGCATTGTGGTGGTGGGACGCGATTTAGCCGAGCGTCGTAAGTTGGAGTTACAGTTGCGGCAGTCTCAAAAATTAACCGCCTTAGGGGTGATGGCAGGAGGCATCGCACATGAAATACGTAACCCCTTAGCGGTGTGTTCGTCAGCGGCTCAATTTTTACAGCAAACGCCTATCTCAGAAGATTTTCAGCAGGAATGTGCTCGAAAAATACAAGTCAATATTCAAAAAGCCTCTGTCATTATTGAAAACTTATTGCGGTTTTCTCGCTCTTCTTTAGATACAGATATGGTTGAGGTAGATTTAATTGCCGTACTTAAGGACACCATGGAAATTGTATCTAATCAAGCTAAGGTACAAAAAATAAAAATGCACTTGTCGTTACAACGAACGATTTTATTGGTAAGCGGTGTGTCAGGTTTATTGCAACAAGTGTTTATGAATGTATTATTAAACGCGATTAATGCCATGCCCACGGGTGGCGATATTTACCTTGTGGTGACAGTCGTTGAAGATAGAGTCATTATTAGTATTAGTGATACAGGGATAGGTATTCCCGCCGGTGAATTAGATAACATATTCGATCCCTTTCATACCTCCTCTCCTATAGGGCAGGGTACAGGGTTAGGTCTATCTATTTGTTATAGTATCATTCGACAGCATCTAGGTTCTATTCAGGCAGAAAGTCGTTTTGGGCAAGGGGCAACTATTAATATCACCTTACCTGTGCTTTGATTTTATGGCGCAAGTTATTTTAGTCGTCGATGATGAGCCCGATATGTGTTGGATTATGTCTAATATAATTCAACCGCAGGGGTTTAATGTGGTTGTCGCGACGACGGGTGAAGATGCGTGCTTTAAGTTTGCTCATGGAGAATTCTCAATGATGTTTTTAGATGCTAAATTGCCAGATATGGAAGGTTTAGAGATCGCAAAATATGCAAGGCATTTAACGGGAAGGTCTCCGTGTATCGTTATGGTGTCAGGCTATCATTACTTAGACGATCCCGTGGTGCAAAAGGCCATGATAGAAGGCCTCATTCGTGATTTCTTACCCAAGCCTTTTAGTAATGAAGACTTAATAAAAATATTACGTTTTTATACTCAGTAAATCGTGTTAATTTATTTCTCTGTGTACAAACTTGGAAATTAAGTGTTAATCAGTTTATGATTGGTGGCTTTGTAAAGATTTTGTATGTATCTCGAATGGGATTTTAGAAAAAGATTAGAGCTTGTTTTAATCAAATCCCGTTCATGAATTTTAATTAATGCTTGATGGGATCGATTTATGAATGTATCTGTTAATTTAGCCGCGTCTGACACTATTAATTCGCAACAATTAGAAGAGTTGCAATTTATTAATTTGCAATTGGCTTCGTTAGGACAGCCGATATGCGATATTAAAACCGAACAGACGTACCTTAAAATAGCAGAGAATTTATTAAAGAATTATTCGCAACAGCGGCGGTTATTAGCCCATTATCGTTGTCCTGCAGACCAAAGAATTGAAGACTTTTTAAACGCCTATTTAGTCAAGAATGGCTTAAAAGAGCCAATTTATTTGCCCCAAGAAACGTTTGTTTTACAACGTAAAGGGCTGGCCAGAGAACTCTCCTTACCGTTTCAATTCACTGAGTTTCATTCCGCCTATATTGATTCTTATCGGATGCAGCAAGGGGTGCTACATAATCCAAAAAATGATAGACGCACCACTAAAGGTGTCTTTCATATTGCCGCCGGTGGTTTACCAGTTCCGGCCGATAAAAATGAAGTGCCTGTCAACGCGTATGCAAAACTGCTGCAGTTAGCTTTATTACCGCCAGAAGCCTTGTTGTGTTTGCCGTTTACCAGTCAACAAACGGATAAAGCAAGATTGTGGTTGTCGTTATTAATCAATCCGATTGTACAACCCGAAGTGCCCGGTTTAAGTCCTAAAAAAGTGATGGAGACGCGTTTCTTTGCGCCCGGTGGTTTAGTGGCTAACCTTGATTTTGTCGAAACTATTTTTGGCAATGCCGGTGATCCTTTCTTATCAGAAAATGATGCGGCTTTAAATCATCAGGAATGGACGGGGCATACGGGCTGTATTATTCTGGCGCCGCATTTAGTGCATTGCCGTAAGAAAGATCTAGGCTTACCGCACTTTGAACAAGCGACCCAACGCCAACGTCGAGATGGAATGTGCTGGCAACAGGAAGACGAACTCTATAACGAGGGTAAACCGTTTAAGTTAGTCTGTCGTGATATGCAAGGGGTGATTGTAACCCTGATTGCCGACAATTATTTTGGTTACAGTAAAAAAGAAATCAAGTCGCACATTAGCTATTCAGCCAACTTATACGGGGGCTGTGAAGAAGAGCATTCAGGCGGCGCCTTAGCTTTTCCCCGCGCGATATTAGGTGAAATTTATGTACCGCAGTCAGAGCATCAAGCGCAACATTCCTTTGAAAAAACCTGTCAATTATTAGCGTCAACGTTGGATTATAAAAAGGAAGGGTATGCGGTTGATAAGCACTATTCCAACATCGTTTATATTCCCGAAACCGCACAGATCAATATTCAGAAATTACAAATCAGTTGGATGCAAAACGGGGTTGCCCAAGCTCAAAAATTATTAATCAATCATTCTTATGTGTATCCGAATGGCTTCAGAATTAATATGGAACGGCATCCAAATGCCCCCAGTTGGCGTTTGGTTGGCACTTCGCCAGAAGGTACTTTTTGCCATAAGCCCAGCACCGTATCAGGGGGCGGAAAGTCTGAGATCTCAAAATCGATTGCCGGTGCCGTTATTTCAGGGGCGGTGTTTGTCGATAATTTTGATGAAGACATGGATAGGGTTGAAGATATTTTTAACTATGATTATTCAAGTCGCTTCTTAGATCCAGCGCGTAATGGCACCGATCAGCGGCCCTTATTAATTAATAAACGCACGTTAGGTTCAGTGATTAAATTATTGACACCCTCTATTACCGAGTATTCGTCTGATTATAATCAATGGATAAAGAACATTCCTCAGCACGTCTTGGCGTTGGTATTAATGATTAAACGCTTTTACAAAGAAGAATGGGGTTCGGAATGGCGCGAACATTTTTCGGTTGATTTGGTGAATGGCCATCCGGGTAATGAACTCAAGTATCAAGGTCGCAAGTTAATCGCCTCCTATTTAAGAGTGGGTTTTAATACCAATGGAGCTTGGCGAGTCTTTAAGTTAAGACAAGACTTTATGGCCTCTACAAAAGTGCAGTTAGAAGATGATATTACTGCATCGGTGGTGGTGCCGGCCAAGGCGCTGATAGGGCTTAATGCGGAGTATACGAATCCTAGTGTTAAGTTAGTAGATAATTGTGAGCAAAGCTTTTTCCAAAGACCGGATGATGCGGTGCATCGGGGTACTGATTTACAAACAGAGTTAGATTTCTCGGGTGACAATAATTTTATCTCTAATTTTGAACCCTTAACGCCTCAAGATGCACGGGACTTGATGGATGATGTGATTCATTTTGATGAATTTAGTCAGCCGATGCGTAACGTCATCAAGAGAGCGGCACAGGGGCAAGAAGGTGATTACTTTGTATCTTCTGCACATCCGCGTGTAGTAGACGGTAAGCCGAGTTTAAATGTGCGGTATTTACAATTAAGGCCAGATTTAGTAAATCCTGAAACGCGGTATTTATCCGAAATTGCTACTCGTTTAGCCAGGGGGCTAGCGGCAGAGCAGTCCGTCCATTTCCCGGTGAATGCAGTGTTAACAGGCCGACGTAATAATCCCAGAGATGAAGCGGCCGGCATTAGACCTTTGGCGATTTATAATCCTATTCATTATCAGGAATTACCCGAGTTGTTCATGGATTTTATGTGCAGTTTAACGGGTAAATCACCTTCAACAACCGGAGCCGGATCAGAAGGGGCATTAACTAAAGGGCCGTTTAATGCGCTGTCTACCACGGTGGATTTAAATACTGCTTTAGTGTCTTTTATATTGTGTGGTTACGATGGCTATTCAACAGCGGCAGGTTATATCGGTGCACAACGTCAAATTGATCATGATATTAGTTTATTAATTCCTGAAATATGGTCGCGTTTACCGGTTGCGCAACGTGATGCTCAGTATTTAATCGCTCAAGGTCAATTAGAGAAGTTAGAGGATTTTGAATATCAGGGTAAGACCGTGCATGCCAGTCGTTTAGGCTATCGTATTACTGAGCGCTTTGTGCATACTAACTTTGGTAAAGTGTTCGATTACCCCACGGCGGTGTTTGATGAAGCCATGTTAAAACCCGAAACACAAGATATGGAAAGTTTTGTGGATGGGGTTAACAATGTCTATGAAGCGCAACAACGCGTGGCACTGATGTATTTTGAAGATGGTTCTATTGAAGATGCGTGCCCCCCTATAAAAGCGCTGATTCATATTATGGCTTATGGCAGTTATGAGGGTAAAACCATCACGGATGCTTCGATTCGAGATTTGTTTACCCGTGATTATTTGTTACAAAGCGCCTGGTATCAAGAACGTTTATTTATTAAGCAACAACGTGATAAAAATTTATGGCAACACCATCGCGCTTATATCTTAAAACACTTAGGTGACATTGAGCCTACCGATGCACTTAATGCAGTGTATATGGATAAACTCGCGGAGATTGATGAGCGATTAGTGACTATTTCATCCACAGCTTATTTAGACAGTTTACAAGGAACCTTGGGGGCTGATTGGGTGCATCGTGAAACCCATCAGGAGAACGTGTGACAGAGTCACCCAAAAAAGTACCCGTGCCGCGTGCCATTCCTTTAGTCAATCCTGCCATTGAAGCTTATCTAGGGAATTTATTAACGCACCTAGATACACCGGCTTTAATCGACATGGAGTCTTTTGCGCAGAAGAATAACTTTCCGATTGTGGGTCGTTTAGCCGGATCATTTATTGAAATAATGGCCACCATGGTACAAGCTCAACGCGTGTTTGAGTTTGGCAGTGGTTATGGTTATTCGGCCTATTGGTTTGCTAAAGCGGTGGGACCCACTGGAAAAGTACTGTGTAGTGAGGCTGACTTTTTAAATAGAGATCGAGCGCAACAATTTTTAAGCACGGCTGAACTCTGGGAGCGCATTGATTTTAAGGTCGGCATGGCCCAAGCGCTCTTTGCAGAGACCGAGGGCTTATTTGATATTTGTTACAATGATGTAGATAAAGGGGATTACCCCGATATTTGGCAGTTGTGTAAAGATCGAATTCGTCCGGGTGGGTTGTATATTGCCGATAATGTATTGTGGCGTGGACGGGTGGCGCATGAACACTCTGCCGATGTATTTCCGGGGTGGACGCAAGCCATTCGAGCCCATAATCAAATGATTTTTGATGATCCTGAGTTTGATACGTTGATTAACCCGATCCGAGATGGGGTGTTGGTGGCGCGTAAAAAAATAACGTCTCGGGAATAAAAGCTTTTATAATCGTATTTAACTGACGCGCATTGATGTGTGGGTTATAACTATTCTTAGCGGCGTATTAACTTCTAAGTATTATCGTTTAAGAGTCTATTTTAACTATGCAAACAGAAACACCTAGCCAAGAACTTCATCATGAGATTTTTGGCTCTATCCTAGATAGAGTCGAATTAAGTCCGTACTTATTATTGCCGGCTTATGATTATCAGACCGCTTTAAAACAAGCGGCAAAAATGATGAATAATCGGGGCTTTGATATGAATGATCAGGGTGATTTACAAGCCAGTGAACAAAAAAGAGCTTTAGTGTATGTCAAACGTACCTATCGCTATTTTTTTGACTGGCTGTTTCCATTTGTAAAAGATCAGTTAGAAGGGTTGTTAGCGCTTGATTCGCTTAATAAAGATGTGTATCAACACAGTCTTCAAGCCATTATCCAAGTGGAAACGATTTTAAATCATCTGTTGTTTAAAACCATCGTACTTGAAGATCCGCGTCATCTATTTTTATTGGCGTCTTCAGGAAAATATCCGACGGTATTTCATGGTTATCAAGGACATTTGTTTGACGTGCCGGTTGAATGGCAACAAACAGCCTGTTCCATGTTAAAAATGGGCTATTTGATTAAGTCGATTGAAGAAGAAAGCCAAGATATTAATGATTATGCGCAACTGGGGCACTCCTTAGAGAATGAGCATCAGAGTTTAGATGATCTTTTTAATTACGCTTGGGAAAATCCACGCCATATTCCTGAGAGCGAATCCGCGCAACTGGCTTTTGTTAAGATCTCCGCTTTTTTTCATAAATTAAAAGAATCCATTAACGTGGATAGCGAGAATAAGGGTTTCGTATTTGATAGTGGTGATGGCGTTAGAGTTAATATCGTTGATATTAAAGCGCGGTTAAAAAGTCCTGAAAGTATGGTCACAAAACTCGGTAAGGATTTAGAAGGTGAGGCTTATGACATCAGAGATATTTTAGCGATCACCTTTATTTTAAAAGAAAAAGACGATACCTTAAAATTGTTTCATGCTCTGCAAAAGAAAGGTGTTATTTTGCAAGAGAATACCCATTCTCAATCTATCACTCAAACCTTGTTTGATAGTCCAGAAAGTATGGTTGAGGCGGTGCGGCGGTTAATGTTTAGTTTGTCTCAAAGTGCTTGGCATGAAGAAGGTTGCGCGGAGTCAACCGTGTTTGCCAATGCAAAAACCTTTTATGAAGCACTGAGCATGAATGCAGAAAAAAACCAGCATTCCTCTTTAGGACATCGAAAGTTTCAATGTAAGATTAGTTATTCTGTCCCCATTCATCGTGATGCAAAAACTCATAAAATCATGGTGCCGGGTACGTCTATTTATGCCCGCCGAAATGACATTGATAAAATAACCCAAGAGCATACTTTAGGAGTGGAATTACGTATTTCTGATGAAGAAAGTTGGCGTACTTCAGAACAAAAAGGTGATTCTCATCACAAGGCCTATAAATTTAGACAGTTGATTTCTGTGATGAATCGAATTTTTAAGAATGTCTTTAACATGCCTAAAGACAGTGTCGGGCAATTAAAGAAAGATCAGTCGATTCTTTTTTCTTAAGGTGTTAATGCCTTGTTTGTTAATCAGTGCTTAATCTTGATGGTGATGATCTTAACTCAAGTGTTATAGATGACAAGTCATCATGGAAAGGTCGCTGATGTACCTGAGTTACTTCTTAAGCTCAAGATGGGGCGACTTGATAAGGATGTCATCGCAGCAATTCAAGAGTACGCTGATGATTTGTTACCTTTGCTGACCCTCCATTTAACTTATCAAAATTATATCCATCTGAAATTAATGACAATTTAAAGACAGAAAAATATCTTGACTGGAGTCAAGAATGGTTACGCGAGTGTGCGCGGGTTTTAAAGCCTGGCGGAGCTTTATTTTTATGGAATCTTCCAAAGTGGAATGTAGCACTAACTGGCTTTCTTGAAGGACTTCTTACTTTTAGACATTGCCGGGTAAGATGAATAGGTTCATCTGATTCAAGCTGATAAATCAATTGTGACAGGTTATTTTTGGCCTTGACTGTATATCCTTCAGGCTCTATTGAATCCCTTATACCGAAGTAATCAGCGGCTATTACCATATAACCTTGGCCGGCAAACTGGGCAACCATCAACCGTGTTTGATAGGCCGCAGTGTTAGTGAAAGGGTTTGTTAGATGATCAGGTGCGTTTTTTGTTAAATTTATTTTTGCCCTTTAGGGCAATTGTTTTTAGATCAAAATTTATTAGAATATCACCCTTGTTAATGCCGATTGACTTTTGACAAAAATAATAATTTTAACTTTTTATTGTGTGTTATTGTTGTTATCATACGGCTTCTTAATTTTAGTGCCTCATGATCTTAGGGTCAATATAATAAGGGTAGCTGTAGTGAAAGGATTGATATCTAAGTTTTATGTGTGTGTTGCGTGTAGACGTAAAATAACATTAGTACAAATAGAATGTTCTCATTGTCATACCACAGGTCAGTTATATTACGATAAATCCAGAAGAGATCCGTTGCAGTGTGGCGGGTGTAAACGTGACAGTACTTATTTTTCTTGCCCGCATTGTCAAGCTAGAAACTTTTATGGTCGTATTAAACACAAGCGTACCGGCTTATTTCTTGTTGTTGGCATTGTGTTAACAACTCTTGCTACCTTAGTGTATTTAAAGCTTAAGCTTTCTTTCTGAAAAGTTTATTATATTTTTACGGTCGGACAAAACTCAATTCTCAAGTATTTGGACGTTTGACAGAATAGCTGTTTTACTGTTCCGAAATAATACAACGTCTTATTAATTTTAAGAGCCCTGTGTTTTACAAATACGGCGCCCTTTTATTTTTTTCGGCGTGGTCTGTTACTCACACGGCGCCCTGTTATTTTAGTCGGCGTGGTCTGTTACTCAAATGGCGCCCTTTTATTTTAGTCGGTGCGGTCTGTTACTCACACGGTACCCTGTTATTTTAGTCGGCGTGGTCTGTTGCTCACACGGCGCCCTGTTATTTTAGTCGGCGTGGTCTGTTACTCACATGGCGCCCTGTTATTTTAGTCGGTGCGGTCTGTTACTCACACGGTACCCTGTTATTTTAGTCGGCGTGGTCTGTTACTCACACGGTACCCTGTTATTTTAGTCGGCGTGGTCTGTTACTCACACGGTACCCTGTTATTTTAGTCGGCGTGGTCTGTT
>CAIPDT010000116.1 GCA_903863905.1 uncultured Methylococcaceae bacterium | reverse complement strand
GTAATAACGGGGGGTGTTTCTAGGGTTGGAGTATCAGTTAGTAGAATATCTTGTTTGTTTTTATCCAATGTTTTTTGTCCAATCCCCTTAACATTTCTTAGGTCTTCGATCGTATTAAATAGACCTTTTTCTGTTCGGTATTTAATAATAGCTTCGGCTTTTTTCATTCCAATGCCGTTTAAAGCATCAGAAATCGCTTTGGCATCAGCGGTATTAACATTAACGGGTGTTGCTATTGCATTTGTAGCCAATAAGAACAATATGAATAGCATTAATTTTTTCATGTCTTTTCCTTTAGATTAAATGGAGGGTCCAAAATAGAAGATTATAGAGGCTCTATAACTTTCTATTCCTCAATGAGTCTAGTTGAGAATTTTGAGAAGACAAGGTGAAACCGGCTTTATTTTTCATAAAGATGAAAATAAATTCTTAGAAGATAAAAAGTTCTTATGATTCATTTAGTTAAATTAAGGAACGTTTGCAATGATAATAGCTCGTTTAGGTGCAGGCAGTCCTTCACAGGTGAGATAATGGTTTTCTGGATCTAAAAAATCTTTGAGAGAATGAAATTGCATCCATTCAGTACTTCGTTGTTCCTCAATAGTCGTGACGGACACATCAACGATACGAATATTTATAAAGCCGCAGCGTTTCAGCCAATTGACTAGGGTCTCACACGTAGGTAGAAACCAAACGTTCCGCATTTTAGCATAGCGATCTTCGGGTAATAAGACTTGGCCTTCTTTACCCTCAATAACAAGAGTTTCTAGGATCAATTCGCCTTTAGGTTGTAAACAATCACGCAATTCTAATAAATGGTCTATGGGAGAGCGACGATGATACAGTACACCCATTGAAAATACGGTATCAAAAGTTTTTAGGCCATAAGGCATGTCTTCTATACCTAAAGGTAAAACATAGACAGGAGCTTCGCCATAGAGTTTTCTAATCAGTTGGAATTGTAATACGTTAAGTAGCATTGGATCTATGCCAATAACCATTTTCGCCCCAGCACCTAACATCCGCCAACAGTGATAACCGTTCCCACAGCCCACATCTAAAACTAAGCGATGATCAAGAGGGGTAATATGATCTTTTAGACGATTCCATTTCCAATCGGAACGCCATTCTGTATCAATGTGTATGCCAAATAATTCATAAGGCCCTTTTCGCCAAGGGTGCAGACCTTTTAGTTGAATTTTTAAATTCGCTTGATCTTCGAGTGATAATTGGTTTTTTTCGCCAATGTGGATACTGTCCGTTGATAATACCCGATGATTCGTTATTAAGAGAGGCAGGTTATCAATAATGTTATGCCATTCATTGAGGGATCCATGTTTAGTGGTATCAAATGCGGCTGCTAGTTGTTGTGGTAGTATTTCAGCCCATGATTCTGCTTTGGCTTCGATTAAGGCATTATAAAGAGGATTATAATCAATCATTTGGTGAGGAAATAAGTTAATTTAATTGGTCTGTTATAAAAGAACGCGATCTTGAAAGGTGGGCTCTTAAGGATCTAAAAATACAGACCGTCATAGAGGGTTGTATTTTTAGGAAGAAGCTTTAATATATAAACCAAAGCTTCTTCAGGGGCATGACTTAATGCGATGAATCAAAAGATTTTATTTTGTGGGATGATTAGCCGCCTAGGCCTCATCATAAAATAACTGTCCTTCTTTTTTTATTAAGAGTTTTTTGCCGCTAAGGCTTCAGTATTACGTTTAGCAAGTCCATCAATGACGGCGCTGAGTGAGCCTTTTGTTTGAACTTCAGTGGTAAATGTAGTTCTATAGTTGGTCACTAAACTAACACCTTCAATCATAATGTCGTATGCTTTCCAATCACCTTCGTGGAGTGACATACGATAATCAACCGCTACGGGTTTAAGGCCGGGTTGTAAGACTTCTGTTTTTACGATAACTTTAGTCGCATCTGCTTCCATTTCGATAGGCAGGTAGTGAATTGACCAGTCTTTAAATTCAACGAAAGCACGTGAATAGGTTCTCACCAATAGGGTTTGAAATTCGTGTTTAAAGCGTTCACGTTCTTCAGGTGTTGCTGTTTTCCAAAGTTTACCTAATACTAAAGAAGAAATTTTATCAAAATCAGTGCTGGGCAGGATGGCTTCATTAACAAAGGTATTAACTTTTGAAAAGTCTTTAATAAAGGCTTTGTCTTTCATTTTTTGTTGCAATTTGGAGGAAGCGGTTTCAATGGCTTTCTGGGGTGGCAATAAATCAGCTGCAATAACGGGTGCAACGGATATTAAAGCCAATAAAATTGCAAAAAAACCAAACAAAGTGTAGCGTCTAACGTTCATATAGCCCTCTAAAATTAAACTCATGTATGTTATATTTTACAAATATCAGTGTGATCAATCCCTGATACAATAAATGATTATCCGATAGATCAATTAAAGCTTAATGACCATAAACCCGAAAGTCTGCATTGTATAAGCCCATGACAATAGATAAGATGACATATAATAACATTAATTTCCCTACAACACGCATGAGAAGAATGCGTTTTAATGATTTCTCAAGGCGTTTAATGCGCGAAAATCGGCTATCTGTCGATGATCTGATTTATCCTTTATTTGTAACTGAAGGTATTAATCAACGAGAGCTTATTACCTCTATGCCCGGCGTTGAACGATTTTCATTGGACTTGCTCCTTGAACAAGCGGATGAGATATACAACTTAGGTATTCCTGCAATTGCGTTGTTTCCGGTAACATTGGCTAGCAAAAAATCAGATGATGCGGCTGAAGCCTATAATCCAGAAGGTTTGGCTCAACGAAGTGTTAGAGCGCTTAAAAAAGCATTTCCTGATTTAGGGGTGATTACCGATGTGGCACTAGATCCTTTTACCTCACACGGGCAAGATGGCCTCATTAACAAAGACGGTTATGTGGTTAATGATGAGACGATCGAAGTACTGGTTAAACAAGCGTTATCACATGCCGAAGCCGGCGTTGATATCGTTGCTCCTTCAGATATGATGGATGGTCGTATTGGCGCAATTAGATCAGCCTTAGAAGCGCATCAATACCCAAATACTTTAATCTTGGCTTATTCAGCTAAATACGCCTCAAGCTTCTATGGACCTTTTAGAGATGCCGTTGGCTCAGCCAGTAATCTGGGTAAATCTAATAAATACAGCTATCAAATGGATCCTGCTAACTCAGATGAAGCTTTACGAGAGATTCAGTTAGATCTTCAAGAAGGTGCGGATATGGTGATGGTTAAACCAGGTATGCCTTATTTAGATATTATTCGCCGAGTAAAAGAACAATACGGAGTGCCAACATTCGCGTATCAAGTCAGTGGTGAATATGCGATGATTAAAGCGGCAGCCCTGAACGGTTGGTTAGATGAAAAACAGGTTGTTTTAGAATCGTTATTAGCGTTTAAGCGCGCCGGTGCCAATGGCATATTAACGTATTATGCTAAAGATGTGGCTAAGTGGTTACAAAAATGAGCTTAAAGGATCAATATGCGGTTTTTGGGTGCCCTATAAAACACAGTAAATCACCGCGCATTCACCAATTATTTGCGCAGCAAACAGATCAGTCTTTGGATTATAGCGCTCAAGAAGTACCTGCTGAACAATTTATTGAGGCTGTAAAGGCTTTTTTTGCTAAGGGGGGCAAGGGCTTAAATTGCACGATTCCATTGAAAGAATTGGCTTGGGCTTTTGCGGACCTTAAAACCGAGCGTGCGCAATTAGCGAAAGCGGTTAATACCCTTGCAGTACAAGTTGATGGCTCTATCTTGGGTGATAATACCGATGGTATCGGATTAATAAAAGACCTCACCGAAAATCATCAGGTGAATTTGGTTAAAAGTAAGGTGTTGATTTTAGGGGCAGGCGGGGCAAGTAGAGGTATCATTAAACCGATTCTTGATCAGCAGGTAGATTCAATCGTGATTGCTAATCGAACCGAAGTAAAAGCCGTTGAACTTGCGGCTGAATTCGTGCATTTAGGTTCTGTGCAAGGTTGCGGTTTTAGTGATCTTGAGCATCAACAGTTCGATGTGATTATTAATGCGACGTCAACGAGTTTAACAGGTGAGTTACCCCCTTTACCCAATAACGTATTAAGAGAAAAAGGTATTTGTTATGACCTTGCTTATGCGCTTGAACCGACTCGATTTGTAACGTGGGGACTGGATAACGGCGCCTTAAAAAGTTTAGATGGTTTGGGAATGTTAATCGAACAGGCCGCAGAAGCATTTTATATCTGGCGTGATGTTCGGCCCAAAACACAACCCGTGATTGAGTTATTTGATACAGAACGTAAACAATGTAGATCTTCGCTGTAAAAAGAGCTCTAGTAGGATATAAATTTAAAATAACCCCTCTTTAATGGGTATCGATTAGCGTGATGACGTCTTCACAACTGATGATGTCATCATCGTGACTTAAGATATATGTTGCTAAACGTTCAATAGCACACCAATGTGAAGGTGTATTAATAAAATCAAGCGCCTCACTAAAAAGTTTAGTGAGTGTTTCGTTATAGAAGTGCCTATCTGCAATAAAACTACTTAGGTATTCATGGACCGTTTTTAGATCAGAACTACCACCATAAGTGTGAAGTGTCTCTAAAGTGATATTCTCAGTGTTAAAACGAGAGTGGTTATATAAAGCTACTTGTTTAGCTTCGGCTAAAGGCCCAACTAATAGATTGATAATATCGGCTTCAAAGGCCGTTTTAAATGCGTCAAGTTGATCTGCTGAGTAGAAACAAGCACTTTCTAATAAAGTTAACGGTAAGCTCTGAATGAGTCTGCCACCTTCAATCATCGCCATGCTAGATTCTGATTTAAGCGTTTGAACTTCAATTATATTATCAGGTGAGTTAAGTTCTTTAATGCGTATTTGGAAATAAATAGGTGGTAAGTTCTTTTTCTTGTTATTTAAATAGATGGCCGCTGCATGTCCGGCTTCGTGATAGGCAATTTGTTTAGTTAGGCTTTGATTAAGCTTGATATTAGAAGTATTGGCGGGATAGTTTCGTTTCATGATTTTTCCGAGAATCCAAAAAAAAGCGGTCAAATAAATTGACCGCATCGAGAGGAAGGAAGGTAAAACTTGAATCCTTTATAAAAGGAAGCGCATTCAAGAGTTGCGTATAGAATACTGTGTCATTAAGGGTTTGAAAATGTGGCATTTTGTCGCGTGACAAAATGCCGCTAAAAATGGCATGGTAAGTGCTTTATATTGGGGTTTGCTTTGTTTATAAGGTGCTGTAAAGCGCTTCAGTGAATAGGGTAGATAGATTTATAGGTAAAAACTGCGGCATATGACACAGTTGAATAGGTCAAATGCCGCAGTTTTGTATAAAGAACTCAATAGTTAGAAAGGCATTTATGGAGTCTAGTCATGATTAAGTCAGAGTTAATTGAAATTCTCACAAAAAAACAACCGCACTTATTACCCGAAGTTGTTGAGTCGGCGGTTAATTGTATCCTTGAAACAATGATTGATGCGATTGGTGAAGATGAAAGAATAGAAATTAGAGGCTTTGGCGCTTTTTATTTAAAGTATCATCCGGCGCGACAAGGCCGGAATCCAAAAACAGGTCAGGCATTAAGTTTATCGTCTAAATATTTATTACACTTTAAAGTGGGTAAAGAATTGCGAGATCGGGTAAACGCAGCAAGATTAACTAATCCATTGGTTAAATAAAATTAATAAAACTACTTTTTACACATATTAATCTAATGGTTAAGTTTAACGAATAGGTCTTCCATATCATTGGGTACTTATTTTGGGTATGATGAAGCTTTTTGACGGTTTACAACCCTTATGTCTTTGACTCAGCATTTGAACCCTGAACTTAATCAACTACCCGCTGATTTACGTCCTCTTGTTAGCTTACAACTGCAACAGTGGGATGAGAAAGTCACGTTACAGTCGTTAAACATTGAGCTCATTCCTGAGGTATTGGCCTCTCTGGTTAAGGTGTGGTGTTCAAGTGTTTTTGTCTTTGAAAGTTGTTTACGACGACCGGAGTTATTACAAAGTTTAATGATGACAGGTGATTTGCTCAGATCGTATTCTACTTCTCAGTATGAGACAACCTTAGCTGAACAGGTTGTTACGAGTGAAGCACAGCTCATGCAAAACTTACGGTATTTTCGGCGCCGTGAAATGGTTCGAATTGCCTGGCGGGATTTAGCCGGTTGGGCACCCTTATCAGAAACTTTAGCTGAAGTCTCAAGATTAGCTGATGCTTGCATTCAAAAGGCTTTAGGATTTTTATACCGCGAGGCCTGTGAAAAAAGAGGTACACCGCTTCTCGCTGAGGGCGGCCCTCAGCAGATTATCGTTTTAGGGATGGGTAAATTGGGCGCTTATGAGCTTAATTATTCTTCTGATATTGACCTTATTTTTGCCTATCCAGAAAATGGTGTTTTAACTGATAGAAAAGAAACGTCTTACAGTGAATTTTTTACGCGATTGTGTCAGCGCTTAGTTAAAGTATTAGATGAGATTACCGTAGACGGTTTTGTCTTTCGTACCGATATTCGGCTAAGACCGTTTGGCGATAGTGGCCCTGTGATCATGAGTTTTGAAGGCATGGAGAATTATTATCAGACTCAAGCCAGAGAATGGGAGCGCTATGCCATGATTAAAGCCCGTCAGGTGGCGGGTGATTTTAAAGCGGGCGCACAGTTGATGGCGATGTTAAACGCTTTTGTATATCGCCGTTATTTGGATTATGGTGCCTTTGAAGAATTACGGTCTTTAAAGATGCAAATAACCCAAGAACTCAAACGTAAAGATCGGCTAGAGAACGTTAAATTAGGGCCTGGCGGGATTCGGGAGTGCGAGTTTATCGGTCAGGCATTTCAGCTTATTCGTGGCGGTAATGAAAAATCCCTACAAATCAGACCGTTGCTTGAAGTCTTTAAACGCTTAGGTGAGTTAACTTTAATAACCCCTGAAGATGCACAACAATTGAGCCAATCGTATTGTTATTTACGCTGGGTAGAAAATCATATTCAACAATATAATGATCAGCAAACGCATGATTTGCCTTTGTATTCAGACGTTCAGCAACGGTTAGCGTACTCGTTAAATTATGCGGATTGGGACAGTTTTAAAATAGAACTGGATGTAGTCAGGGCTTGTGTTCATGCACTCTTTGACCAAGTTTTTTCAGTGTCTAAGCAAACGACACAAGATCCACGAGGTATACAGTTATGGAATCATGCGGCGGATGAAATAGAATTACAGGCGTCTTTAAGAGCGTATGGTTTTAAGGAGGTTGAGTCTAGTTTATCGGCCCTTAAGCATTTTAAAACAGCGGGAACCATTAGACGCTTAACGACTAAAGGCGCAAAAGTACTGGATCGGTTAATGCCACAATTATTGGCGGCCTTGCAGCATGTTAATGATCCGGACGTGACCTTAAAACGAATGCTAGGCTTATTTGAATCCGTTGCTGGTAGAAACGTATATCTGGCATTATTAGCCGAAAATCCAGATGCCTTAGCGCAATTGTTGCGCTTAGCTTCAGCCAGTGCATGGTTTTGTGAATACTTAGCCTTATATCCCATCTTATTTGACGAGTTATTAGATACGCGTTCTTTGTATGAGCCATTAAAAAAGACTGCGTTAGATCAACAATTAGCTACCTTGCTTGCACCTATTGAGATCCAAGATCTTGAACAATTGATGATTACTTTTCGTCAGTTTAAACACATTAATGTGTTAAAAGTAGCCGCCGCCGATATCATGGATGTTATTCCAATTATGATTGTCAGTGATTATTTAACCTATATCGCGGAAAGTATTCTTGCTCAAGTACTTGAAAGAGCGTGGTTAATGTTAACCGATAAGCATGGTTTTCCGCCCGGTAGTCAGTCGAGTTGTACTGGTTTTGCCGTGATAGGTTTTGGTAAGTTGGGTGGTTTAGAATTAGCGTATGGTTCCGATGTAGACTTGGTATTTATCTATGATTGTCAGGATGGCAATGCTTTAACAACCGGCCCTTCACCCATTTCTTGTCATCAGTTTTATGGGCGCTTAGGTTTAAAAGTTCGACATATTTTAGATACAAAACTGTTATCAGGGGTTTTGTATGATACGGATATGCGCTTACGACCGAATGGGCATTCGGGACTTTTGGTCACTCAAATTAATGCTTATGAAGACTATCTACAGCATCAAGCATGGACATGGGAGCATCAAGCCTTAGTTCGGGGGCGATTTATTGCCGGAGATATCCGCTTAAAAACACACTTTGAAGATATTAGGCATCTGATCTTAACAAAGCCAAGAGACTTTGCTTTATTAAGAACAGATGTCGGCGACATGCGTGAAAAAATGCGCGTGGCGTTAGCCTCCAAAACAGCGGGGCAATTTGATTTAAAACACAGCGCCGGTGGTATCGTAGATATTGAGTTTATTGTGCAATTGGGGGTTTTAGCGAGTGCATCAACGCGGCCCGAGTTAACTCAATATACTGACAATATCAGATTATTGGAGGGCTTAGAAAACGTAGGATTTATCAGTCTTGAACAAGCCAACCAACTTAAAAAGGCCTACTGTTACTATCGAGATACAGGGCATCAATTAGTCTTACAAGGTAAAAAAGCCTTAGTGGAGACGGTCAAGGTCATGGCTTTAAGTGAGGTCGTTAAGCAAATATGGCAGACGCTATTTAACGAGATTCCTCCTGAAAAACTATCTTAATTGCACTTAAAGTTTTCTAACCACCGTGGGTTCAGTTAAGTGACAGGGCGCCAACGATTTTTGGTATTGGTGAATCAACAATAAACAGATAAGAAAGCCAGTTACCGCACTGACTGCCATCCCTATGTCTTTATAATCACTGCTGGCTAAAAAGAAATTAGCTAAAAAAGCACCGATAAAAAGACCGATCAAGGGTAAGAAATACAGTAAGGCTGATGCCCGTAATAATAAACCTTCATCAATAGCAATAATGACGGGGTCGCCAATGTGTAAATCAAGCGTGCTGTTAACCCGTGTGACTTTCTTTTTAGACAACTGGCTGAGTGCTTGAGTGCTACAAGAGGCTTTTTGTTGACAACTGCCACAGGCGTTACTTTGAGTCCCTTCGACCCAAATATCATGGCCCTCAATTTTAACGACAGTGGCTTGTTCTTCAATCATAGTCAGTTCTTATGCGGCCCAAGCACTGGCGATTGATGCAACCCAAGCACTGACTCGGGATGGGGTTAAGTCTTTCTGATTCTCTTGATCTAACGCCAAGCCTAAAAAATGATCACCTTCTACGGCTTTAGATTTCTTAAAGTTATAACCTTCAGTAGGCCATGCACCTATTAGAGTGGCGCCACAACTGTCAAATTGGTCGTGTAAATAATAGACCGCGTCAATAAACTCGTCAGGATAGCCTTTTTGATTGCCTAGACCGTAAATAGCAATGATTTTACCGGTAAAATCTTCGCCTATTAATGTAGGTAAAAACTCCTCCCAACTTTCAGTGGCATTACCCGTGGATAAGCCGGGCACTTGACCATCACCATAAGTGGGAATCCCTAAAATTAATACATCGTAGGCTAACAAGTCAGTTACTGTTGCATTTCGAATATTAACGGGTTTTGCGGCCACAGAAGGTCCCAGAATGGTGGCAATATCTTTGGCAACTCGTCGAGTATTGCCACTATCCGTTCCAAAAAATATACCTACAGTTCCCATAATAGCCTCGCTTATAGAATCTAAAGAGTTAACCGTTCAAGCGTCTTTAAAGCTGAATTTGTAATAAACCGAGTTCAGGTTTTGCCGATTGGGCATGCCACTCCTCTGGTGTGTACGTTTTAATACTCACGGCATGAAGTCTACCTGATTCAAGCACGTCTATTAAGGTCATCATCACTAATTGTTGTTTTTTAACTAACGACAGTTCAGCAAATTGAGCACTGATTACGGTAATTAATAAATCACAGCCAACGCCGTCCACAATCACTTGGGCCATTGGAAGGCCTGCTTGAACGAGTTGTATCACTTCTTGACTGGTAATAGTGTCACTATGCGTGTGTGTTTCTGTCTTTATTGTACTTTCTAATAAGAGTAATAAACTGCCGTCAATAGACATGGCTTCTAAAATATCACAGCCGCCAACTAATTCACCTTTTACAAATAATTGAGGGTAGGTCGGCCAGTGCGATATTTTAGGTAACTTCTCACGAATGAAGGGCGCTTCGAGGACGTTAACATACGAAAAAGGAATCTTAGTCGCATTCAAAATACCCACTGCCTTACCAGAAAAGCCACATTGTGGATTGGATGGAATCCCTTTCATATAAAGGATAATCGGATTTGTGGCTAATTGATGTTGAATTGTTTCTTCGGTTGTCATAACGTTCTCTGAGTCAGCGGTCAATAGTTTGTATTAATGAGTTAAGTTCAAGCCGGTGTTTGTTAGCCGACCTGTTGTTTGATTTTTTGTTCATCTTTCTTTATTATTTTAACGTCACCTTCTCCTCGCACGGTTTCACCATTAATAATGCATTTTTCGACGTCATCGCGGGACGGGATATCAAACATGGTTTTTCTGAGAATTTGTTCCATGATACTTCTTAAACCACGGGCGCCTGTTTCACGTTCTATGGCTTTTTGAGCAATTTCAACCAGTGCATCTTGCTCAAAATTTAATTCCACATCTTCATAAGCAAACAATTGTTGGTATTGGCGAACTAAAGCATTTTTAGGTTCGGTTAATACTCTAATTAAGGCATCGGTATCTAAAGGTTCTAAAGGCGCAAGAATAGGGAAGCGGCCAATAAATTCTGGAATTAAGCCAAACTTCCGTAAGTCACTCGGTTGTGTTGCATTTAACAGTGCCTCAATATCAGGTTTGTCATTGACGTTATTCACTTCAGCATGAAAGCCAATCGCCGAGTTGGTGGGTGTTAAGCGTTTTTCAACGTGTTTTTCAAGACCTGGAAATGAACCGCCGGCAATAAACAAAATATTACGGGTATCAATAGTGGTTTCGCCTTCTTTGTTACGTTGACCTTTTGCCGCCACTTTTACATTAGAGCCTTCAACTAAGCGTAACAGGGCTTGTTGAACACCCTCTCCAGAAACATCACGAGTACCGGTTTGTTGTTCGGGGCTTCTAGCAATCTTGTCGATTTCATCGATATATACAATGCCCCATTCAGCATTGGTCATATTGCCTTCGGCGACATCTAAGAGTCTCACCAGAATATTTTCAACATCGTCCCCCACATAACCCGCTTGGGTGAGGGTGGTGGCATCCGCGATTACAAAAGGCACGCCGACAACTTTAGCCAAGGTGCTCGCTAAAAGAGTTTTACCTGTACCTGACGGGCCAATCAGTAAAATATTAGACTTGCCAATTTCGACATCTTTGTCGTAAACGCCTAAGCCGGCATTGCCGCCTTCATGTTTTAAACGTTTGTAGTGGTTATAAACCGCAACAGACAGAATTTGTTTCGCGAGGTCTTGGCCAATAATATATTGATCAAGATACTCTTTGATTTTAGCTGGAATAGGTAAAGGCCCTTGCATCTCAGAGAGTTCTTTTTTACGACTCCAATTGCTGACCACTTGATTGGCCAGTAAGACACAGTCACCACAAATGAACCCATCACTTCCGGCAATTAATGGCACCGTCGGGGATTGGGCGATACCGCAAAAAGAGCAGTGTTTAATTTCTTTTTCACTCATAGTGTAATCCTTATATCACTTAGGTAAGTTGGCTAACCAAGCCCGTTGACATTTTTGTCGAGCCCGTTGACTCATAAACTGACGAATTTTAGGGGTGGCTTTTTGCAACGAGAGCGTCTCGGCTCTTTCTATCTTTTTGCATAACACCACATGAAAGCCAATTTCAGATTCAACGGGTGAACTTATTTCACCGGTTTTAAGGCTAAAGAGTACCTCGTCTATTTCGGGGTAGAGTTTTCCGCGTGGCACTAAGCCTAGGGTGCCGCCTTGTAAAGCAGTCGGGCATTCTGAATGTTTTAAAGCGTAGTCAGCAAATTTATAGGGTTTCTTTTGTAGTTTGGTACGTAGTTCTTGTATTCTAGCTAACGCATTTTCACGGGTGTTTTCAGGGTAGTCTGGGTTGATGCTAATAAATAAGTGACAGGCTTCTCTGAGTTCGGGTTTTGCAAATTGTTCAGGATGTAAGTGGTAATAAATACCAATTTCAACGTCATTAATTGAAGGGGAGCGAGACGCGACCAATTCCATAATAACATTGACTCGGCATTCTCTATAAAGAGCCGCTTTAAGGGTTTCTGGGTTTAACTGATTGTTATTCAAATCAATTAAAAAAGCGTCTTCATCGGTATAGCGATCACACACTTCTTGATAGGATGTTTCTAATTCCTGATCAGAAATAACCACCAAACTCGCTTCAGGTGATTTTAAAATACGAGATTCGATCGCAAATTCATTAAAGGCTTGTTGACGAATTTGCTGTAACTGATCCTCTTGCAAATCCGATGGCTTTTTCTTAAAAACAGCTAAAGACGTTCTTAACAGGGTATAAGGGTCAACAAAATCCGATGTTTTAGGCGGGTTCATATTAAGCCTCAGGTTCATGAAAAGATTCAGGGTGTGCCGGTGCAAGCGCTGTTTCAGGTAACTGTAAGGTTCTGCCATCAAAAGCGACGTGGTACTGAATAAGCTCGTTGTCTCTAATGACTTTGTAAACTTCTCCTTCGGCACCTTTTTTAACAATGACATTACCTTGGACTCCTAAATCAAGGGTACAAATAACCCGATCTCTAAATTCAAAACGACTTGGGTTCCAAGGTTCTTCAAAACCTATTAGCTCTTCTAAACGACAGCCTACCATTCGGCCATGGTTTATAAAATGAACCGTAAAGATGACTTGATCTTGTAAAAAAGTACCCACTTCAATGACGTTGCCTACACTGCCTCGGCGAATTAATAAAACACCCACATCTAAGCCAGGATAGGTGCCATCATTACGGACGTTTCGGGTGACTCGAACTGATTCACCGTATTCAAAACGACCTTCGTCAAAGCGTTCGGGCTTCATACTTTAATATCGCCAAGTGCGACGAAGGCTGATTGAGGTTCAGACATTGAAAATACCTTAAACACTTTTTCTGTTTGAGCATCCGACGTCACAAAATCTTGGTAAGCCCGATCAAGTAGTTTCCGATAAATAGCGCGTTTTGCAGGTTCATAGTCAGGCATTTCATCGCTGGCTTTTTGCAAGTAGTTATGAAAGCGTTGCAAGATATGTAAACGATTTACGTGGACAACACTTTGAATATAATCCAGCTCAAAGTACTGTAAAAAGTCTTCAGCGGATTCTAATTCTTCCATTTCTTCTTCAAAACTCATGAGTATTCTCCAATGCTAGATTAAAGGGGGCCGACTAGTGTCACATCTTGGGTGAGCAAATAAATCACCAAGATTAGGAATAAAGTAAGGCTAACTAAGCCTAATAAGGATGCGTTTTTATCTTTTAACATGTTCATACTCCTAAGTTTCAAAGTGATTTTGACGTTTAATGACGAGCTCTAGTAAACCTTTAGCCCCGATGCGGTCTTTGCTATCCAGTTCCACTAGTTTTTCAAAAATACTCTGACTCACTTCAAGTAACTCTAAGCGCATATTTAAAAAACCAATCGCTTTTAACGTAAACAAATACAGTCTTACTTGAGTTAATAAATTAGCCGGGGTTTCGCTCAGATGATGGGCTTGTAACTCCCGCCAATCTTCAGGGAAATTAACTAACGGTCTAATCACCGCTAAAGCTTTAAGGGTTGCTGCTAAGGCATCTTCCAGTCGGTGTTGGTAATAATAGAAGCGGTTTAAAGCGACTAATACATTTAATGAATGAGGTGCTAAAAAATAGGCTCTTAACAAGGGCAGTTCTGCTTCTCCATCCGCATAATTTTCAGCGGCCTTAGCAATCAAGCTTTCAACTTCTGGAAGTTCTTGATGATCGAAATAGAGACCTTGTGCCTCGAAATCCAGTAAATCCATTAATGCCTCGCCGCCAGTTTCACTGAGCTATCTTTTTTGGGGGTGCAGATAGTTTCTGCGTCACAGTTATCACAAGACTCTTCTGAGACAGCGTCAGTCATTGGAGCTTGACGCGCTTCAAGTTCATCAATGCGCTCCATCAAACATGAAATGGCTTTGCCGACAGGATCGGGAATTAAATGATGGTCAAGATCAATACCATGTCGGTTTTGAATCTTCGTGCCTTTGGTCTGAATAATGCGTCCAGGAATACCCACAACCGTACAGCAAGGAGGAACATCTTTAATAACCACCGAGTTAGCACCGACCCGAACATTATTACCTAAGGTAATCGCACCGAGAATTTTAGCGCCCGAACCGACTAAGACATTGTGACCGAGAGTGGGATGACGTTTTTCTTTATTCCACGTGGTGCCGCCTAAGGTCACCCCATGATATAAAGTGACGTCATTACCAATTTCTGTCGTCTCTCCAATGACTACACCCAGTGCATGATCGATAAATAAACGGCGACCAATCGTGGCACCCGGATGGATTTCAACATTTGTTAACACCTTAGCCACTGTTGATATAATGCGAGCCGATAGTTTCCAATTCGCTTTCCACAACTGATGACTAATACGATGGATTAAAACTGCATGAACACCCGAATAGGTGAGTAAAACTTCCCAAACATTATGTGCAGCAGGATCTCTACCAAAGACACAGTAGACGTCTTCATGCCACTGCTTGAAAAAGCTGAGTGGTGTGTCTAAGGAATATTTAACAGTATCTGACATGACTATAACCATTTTAGCTGCCGTTAAGTGTAGGTAATTTTAGGGTATTACTTAGTTCAATTGCCAAGCGGTATTTTCAAGTGAGGGACGCCCTGGGATTCTAAAAAAAGTGCCCGGATAACGATCATCTTGATCAGGGATTTCTAATGTCTTATTGCTATCTACTTCAGTGGCTTCAAGGTCTGTTTGCTCATTCATAGTGTTATCCTCTTACAGGTTTTGATGAAATAAATTGAGTTCTTCTGGTTGAGGCGTTCTTTTAGTTAAACTTACAAACTGCCTAACTTGGGTGAGTAGTTTCTGCGCTTGAAGTCGGTTAACGACAATGCCCAATTGTTGATACGCATGGATAACACCTTGAGTTCCCGAATGCTTGCCCAATATAAGTTGGTGGCGGCGCCCTACAATGGCAGGATCAACACCTTGATAATTAAAAGGATCTTTAAGAAGACCATCGACATGAATACCGGCTTCATGACTAAATACATTCTTGCCAATAAGACTCTTCCGACTACCAATGGCATCGCCAGACGCGGTAGCGACTTGTTCAGAGAGTAACGGAAAGTTGTACAAAGAAACGCCGGTTTCAAAACCGTACAGTTGTTTTAAGCCAACGACCACTTCTTCTAAAGCCGCATTGCCAGCACGTTCACCCAAACCATTAACCGTCGTGTTAACGTGGGTGGCTCCTGCCACTGCCGCCGCAAGGGTGTTAGCAGTGGCCAAGCCTAAATCATCATGCGCATGCATTTCGATTTCTAGGTCGGTTGCCGCTCTTAAACGTTTAATCGTTTCAAAGACGCCAAAAGGTTCCATGATGCCCACCGTATCTGCAAAACGAATACGAGTTGCACCAGATTTTTGAGCCGCTTCGGCCATTTGAATTAAAAAATCTATATCCGCACGAGAGGCATCTTCCATTCCCATACACACGTTTAAGCCCAAATCTCGGGCTTCACTAATGCAGGTGTTAATGGTATTAAGCACCCATTGCCGACTCTGCTTTAATTTATGTTGGATATGTTGATCAGACGCAGAGATCGAAAGGTCCACTTTGTGAACATTAAGACCTAAGCAACTTTTTAAATCATCACGACGCATTCTAGACCACACTAACAGTGTGGACGGTAAATTAAGTGCAGCGATTGCTTTAATTTCTTCACGTTCAATGGCTCCCATTGCTGGGATACCAATTTCTAATTCGGGAACCCCCAAGTCCGCTAATTGCGAGGCAATTGACAGTTTTTCTGACAAAGAGAAAGCAACTCCAGCAGATTGTTCACCATCCCTAAGCGTGGTGTCGTCAATAATAATAGGGCGGACTTGAGTTTTCATCACGGTCTTCTGTTAAGAATAAGTGGGTGCAAACGCTTGTTCAGGGTTTGCGACGGGGCCATTACCGTCCCAATACGGTGATAATTTACGTAAGGTTGCCACAATATTTGGCATCACTTCTAAGACAGCATCCACTTCTGCCATGGTGTTATAACGCGAGAAAGAGAAGCGAATCGTACCGTGTGCCGCTGTATAAGGAATGTCCATCGCTCTCATCACATGAGAAGGTTCTAAAGAGCCTGAGGTACAGGCCGAACCACTTGAGGCCGCAATACCTGCTTTGTTTAAGAGCATCAAAATTGATTCACCTTCAATATATTCGAAAGCGATATCCGTGGTATTGGGTAAACGGTTATATAGATCACCGGTAACAAAACAATGAGGAATACTTTCAGTGATGCCTTTTTCTAAGCGATCACGCATCTCTTTAACGGTGGTGTTTTCGTATTCGATATAGTTAAGCGCCAGTTCACAGGCTTTACCCAGACCAACAATCGATGCTGAGTTTTCAGTACCCGCTCTTCGACCGCGTTCTTGATGACCACCGCGTAATAATGGTCTGTAACGTGTGCCTCGACGAAGATATAAAACGCCGATGCCTTTAGGTGCATGTAATTTATGACCAGACAACGACAACATATCAATTTTGGTATCTTGTAGCATCATGGGAATCTTACCAACGGCTTGTACCGCGTCGGTATGAAACATCACGCCTGCTGCGTTAGCTAGTTCGGCCATTTCTGCGACAGGAAAGATCGTGCCGGTTTCATTGTTGGCCCACATCACTGACACAACAGCAACTTGATCTGACAATAGTTTTTTATAAGACTCTAAGTTTAACCGACCGGCTTTATCCACAGGCATTCTATGAATGGTGTAACCTTCTTTTTCAAGATGTTCACATAAACTTAAAATAGCGGGATGCTCAACCGTCGTAGTGATAATTTCTTTCTTGTTGGGTTGAGCTTTAATGGCGGATAGAATTGCTGTTGAATTTGATTCAGTCCCACAAGAAGTAAAAATAATCTCAGAGTCGTGTTCACAACCAATCAGTGCTTGGACTTGTTGACGAGCTTGTTTAAGGCCTCTAGCAACGCCATCCGCAAATTTATGGATAGACGAGGGGTTGCCGTATTGTTCTAAAAAATAAGGGATCATGACATCAACAACTTCATGGTCAACCTTAGTGGTTGCATTGTTGTCTAAATAGATGTCAGCCATTATGCCACCTCAATATTGGTCAACTTAGCCATTTCAGTCGCTGGAACCACTTTAATAAATTCACCCAACACTTCCATTAAGCGTTGTTGAATGCCCGCAATAGTCATCGCCGCCATTTGACAACCGTTACATGCGCCAGTCATTTTTACATACGCGGTATTGCCCAATACTTCAACCAACTCAACGTCGCCGCCGTCAGCCATTAAGGCAGGTCTTAGCGATTCTAAGACTTCTTCAATTTTCTTAATGCGTTGCAAGTTAGTTAAAGGGCCTTTAACTGCGGCGATGGGTTCAGATTTAGAGGCAGGGGCCGACTCAGGATCAAACTTTTCACCTTTTTCTGCTAAGACTTTTTCTAAAATGCCTTCAATATCTTCATGGCAAGCGGCACAACCGCCACCGGCTTTAGTAAAGTTAGTCACATCCTCAACGGTGCGTAACTTATTGGCCCAGATCATTTCTTCAATCATGACGGCATCAATAGCAAAACATTTACAAATTAAAGCACCTTCTTCGTGGTCATCTTTCCAAACTTCACCACGATAATTAGCAATCGCTGCTTGTAAGGCCTCACGACCCATGACAGAGCAGTGCATTTTTTCAGGGGGTAAGCCTTCAAGTTGTGCCGCGATATCTTGGTTCGTCACTTTTAAGGCGTCATCAATGGTCATGCCGATAATCATTTCTGTTAATACAGAAGAGGAGGCAATCGCAGAGCCACAACCAAACGTTTGGAAACCCGCTTCAAGAATGACTTCGGTATCATCGTCCACCTTAAGTGTCAGTCTTAAGGCATCACCGCAACTAATAGAGCCGACTTCGCCGGTGGCGTTTGCTTCAGCCACAGCACCCGCATTTTTAGGGTTAAAAAAATGTTCTTTTACTTTATCTGAATAGTCCCACATGACGTTATCCTCGGGTTTGGGTATAGGGGTTAAGAACAGGTTTTTGACCCAGTTCCTTCGGAATTGGTATTAAATGAAGTGCCACAGGCACAACTTTTAGCGGCATTGGGATTGGTAAATTTAAAGCCTGAGCCTTCAATGCTATCCAAAAAGTCAATAGACATTCCGTCCAGCATGGGCAAGCTAACGGGGTCAATAAAGACTTTAACTTCACCGCAATCAATCACGGTATCTGCTTCAGTTTGGCTACCTTCAAGCTTTAAGCCATATTGGTAACCCGAGCATCCACCATCGGTCACTTCGATTCGTAAACCGGCTGTTGGTGTTTCTGAACCGGCAATAAAGCGACCAACTGCGTTAACCGCTTTTTCTGTTAATGTAATCATTCTGTATTCTCCTGACTGGGTGGCATCGTTCTTGTTATTACTTATAGCAACCTGTATGCCATTTTATTTTGTTGCGCTAATTGCTTGTTTTTTGAGTGCTTAGTGTTTACAAGTGTTTTAAGTAAAGGTGTTTTAGGTAGGTTTAAATCGCACAATTAACTAACAATGTAAGGTTTGCTACAAAATCATAGAGGATTTGAAATGAACGTAGAAGATTTAGAGATCGGTGATGTCGTTTATGCAGCACGTTTAATTGCTGATGATGGTTCAATACCCGGTGGTGTTGATGGAGACGTCCTTGCGGAAGCCGGCACTCGCGGGGTTATTACCTTAATTGGATATGTGGAAGAAGAGCCTAATCGCAGTGTTTTTTTAGTTCGCTTTGAAGATAAAGACATGAATTTAGGTAATCCAGTCGGCTGTTGGGTTGAAGATTTAATGATTGAGCCTAAATTAGTTTCGCCCCCGTATTTACAATAAGTGTTAAGGTAACCCAACCCCGTCACGCTTGCCCTCTTTAACTGTCTGAATCACGGTGAATTAAACGATTATGAACACAGCAATTACCACAGTCTTAACCTATCATAATCGAACCAAGCATCGCTTAGAACGCTATGCCAAAGGCCCTGAATCGATTGATTGGGAAGATCAACCCGATCAATTTAGGCGTTTTTCGGGGTGTGAACTGCTCACCTTGCCCAAGCCGGGGGCAGAGCTAGCCGTGTTGTTTTCGGCTTTAGATCAGCCTGAAACCATTGCCGAACAGCCGTTAACCTTAGCTAATATGGGTTTACTCTTAGAGTTGGCTTTTGGCTTATCGGCTTGGAAACAGTTTGGGCCGAGTCGTTGGGCTTTGCGCTGTAATCCATCGAGTGGTAATTTACATCCTACCGAAGCGTATTTAATCAGTACCGGTCATGAGGCACTTAAAGCAGGTGTGTATCATTATGTGAGTCATGATCATACCCTAGAACAACGTTGTCAGTTTTCTGACAATGCACCAGAAAGTAGTCTTGTCATTGGCTTGTCATCCGTACATTGGCGCGAAGCGTGGAAGTATGGTGAGCGTGCGTTTCGCTATTGTCAGCATGATTTAGGTCATGCCATTGGCGCTTTGCGGTATGCCGCTGTAACGTTAGGGTGGTCTATTGAGTTGATAGCTGAAACCTCAGATGATGATATTGCCCAATTATTAGGCTTAAATCGCACGGCTGATTTTAAAGCCTTAGAAGGGGAGTCCCCTGATCTGTTATGTCGAATTAAAGTCGGGCTGGATAACACAGACTTTGATATGAAGTCCTTAATAGAGGCTTCTCAAGCGGGTGTTTGGTCGGGTAAAGCGGATAGTTTACGTGCCTATCATTTATATAAATGGCCGGTGATTGATGACGTATCTTTAGCTGCTAGCAAACCCAGCACCAAAGAACCCCTGTGCCAGGCTTTGTCAGTTCCTCCTTTGGCAATCGCGTGTACTCAAACTGCCACGTCAATTATTCGACAACGCCGAAGCGCCCAGCAGTTTGACGGCAAAATGGCGTTAATGCCACAGGCTGATTTTTATCGGATACTGTCGGCAGTGATGCCGACTGCACCGGCTTTTCAGGCGTGGTGCTGGCCAGCTAAAGTCCATTTGTTTATCTTTGTACATCGGGTAGAGGGTTTAGAGTCGGGTGTTTATGCGTTACTTAGAAACAATGAGGCCATAGATAAACTAAAGGCGGGGACATTGGACGAGTTTTTGTGGCAGCGGGTCGTGGAAGACCTGCCCTTATACTTATTATATAGAGGAGATTGTCGGCAGTTCGCGAAAACGGTATCGTGTCATCAACCCATTGCCAGTGACAGTGCCTTTAGTTTGGGCATGGTCGCAGAATTTAGTGAAACGATGGCAGAAGCGGCTTGGTTATATCGACGCTTGTTTTGGGAGACGGGTTTGATAGGGCAGGTACTGTATTTAGAAGCAGAAGCAGCGGGATATCGAGGTACGGGCATCGGTTGTTATTTTGATGATAGCGTTCATGAGTTGTTAGGCTTTAAAGATGAACAGTTTCAGAGTTTGTATCACTTTACTATCGGCAAACCGCTGGAAGATAAACGGATAGAGACGTTACCGGCTTATGAGCATTTAGATATACTTTAAACGGTCAAGTTTTCGGTTTTTTTAGAAAACAATTTGAATTCCAATAGTCATTAAAGATTGCATGTTAGAGTTAAACCGCTTGATGTGGGTTGCGGTTGTGTACCTGAAGGTTTTTCTCCTGAGGGCGTTGATGTAATCAGCAAGACAAAAACAAAAATTATTGCACTTGTTGTGGCACTTTTCGCACTTTGCTCACGTCATAGCCAAGATTTGCAACGGCTGTGGTTAGTTCTTGGTATTGGCTGTCAGAAATAACAGGTGTACGCGCCATTATCCAGACATAGTCTCTGGCATTTCTTGCAATGATGGTACTGGTGTAATCTTTATCAAGATACGCAATAATATATTCAGCTTTAAACGGCCAGATAAATTGCATGCCCCAGACTGCATTACTGGTATTTTCAACTACAAATCCATGTGGGTTATACCGCTTTTTAGGCCCATTAAATCTGCCTTCGTTAAAAACGAAAGTCGTGTTGATACTGCCGTCTTTTTTGAGCTGGTAAGATTCAATGGCGTTGTATGCTTCGGTTTCTATAAACGTGGGAATGCACGCAATCACATACCAGTCGCCCATAAATTCATTTAAATTGACTTCCGCGACCGGTTTAATTGGTGGCAGGTTTTGACTTGAACAGCCGCCGATAATCGAGGTAAAAAGGCCGACGCATAAACAGATTATTTTATTTTTCATTTTAGTAACGTTTCTTTTAATTCTTCAGAAAAGGGTTTGTTGCCAAACCAGACATTTAGGTAAGCCAACTCAATCTCGGAATCTTGGAGGCCTTTCAGTAATGGCTTGCGCTGTTTTTTATCCATCTCAATACGCCTCCTATAATAGGTATATGTTGATAAAAGCCCTGCATATTGTCCCAATAGTCTTGGTGCAATATTATTTTGTTGTCCGCATTAAAGCGTAAATGACTAAAGCCGATAGACTGGCTATCAACCTCTTGTCCAAGCAACTTGAATTGGGTTTTCATTAACCAACGCACGTAAGCATCCTGGCCATTGTCTTGCACACTGAGTACTTTAAAACTCATGGCATCAATATTTTGTTGAGTCTGTTTTAAATACTTCAATAAGTTCTGTCGGTCATGGAGGGTCACTAAGGTGTCATTAAAATAGAATTTTTCAGCGTACGTTGTTGTTATTGATTCATCAATAGGATCGGAACTGGAATCCAGTTGATCATATAACTTTGTGAAAGCTTGTATCCGTTGGTTGGTTTGAACACTTGGCTCAGTCGGTGCAAGAGCCAGGTATTCCTGTATCGAGCTTGTTTCAATAGGACTGCAAGCGGTAACCAATAAGCAAGCGCTAACCAATAAGCAACATAACACCAAAGAATATTTCATAAATAACCTCGTATTTTTTATAAGCTTAATATGACATAGTGTTTGCTCTGTTACGTGAACGTTTTCATTTTAAACGTTCACGTAACAGTCACATGAAATAATATTAAATACAAAGTCTAAATTCCCGGAGTTATTCATGTTTTTGAAAACAATATTGATTAAGTTACTCAGTTGGTTTGATAACAGCACGGTAAAGAAAACCAATCAAAGTGACGAGGCCATTGATTGGCTCAGGGTGATACCGTTTATTCTGATGCATGTCGTTTGTCTGCTGGTTTTTGTGGTCGGCTGGAGCCCCGCGGCCTTGTGGGTAGCCCTGTTTTCGTATTTTATTCGGATGTTTGCTATCACGGCATTTTATCATCGCTATTTCTCCCATAAAGCTTTTAAAACCAGTCGGGTTTGTCAGTTTTTGTTTGCCTTGTTAGGTTCAACGGCAACCCAGCGTGGGCCGATATGGTGGGCCTCTCATCACCGTCGGCATCATTTATATTCAGATAAAGAAAAAGATATTCACAGTCCAAGGCACGGTTTTTTTTGGAGTCATTTGGGCTGGTTTCTCTGTCTTAAAAACTTTAAAACCCAAGAACATTGCGTGCGTGATTTAATTAAATATCCAGAACTGCGTTGGCTGGATCGTTTTGATATTGTGGTGCCCGTTGTTTACGCTTTTTTTATGTTAGGGTTGGGGAAATGGCTAGAAGTTTACTTTCCCGAACTAAATACCAATGCCTCGCAAATGTTGATATGGGGGTATTTTGTTTCTACGATTGTGTTGATACATGGCACTCTTTCAATTAATTCCTTGGCGCATTTGTTGGGCTCCAAACGCTATCAAACCGATGATGACAGCCGGAATAATGCCTTTTTGGCACTGATCTCTTTAGGCGAAGGTTGGCATAACAATCATCATCATTATCCAGTCTCAGCCAGACAAGGCTTCTTTTGGTGGGAAATTGATATCAGTTACTATCTTTTAAAACTCATGTCTTTGTTTGGTTTAATCTGGGATTTACAACAAGTACCCACTGAAAGGTTAACGTTAAACCTTGTTTCAAAGGAATAAAATATATGAAAATAGCGATTGTAGGCAGCGGAATTTCTGGCGTTTATGCGGCTCACTATTTAAGTCAACAGCATCAAGTCACCGTTTTTGAAGCGAATCCCTATCCAGGTGGTCATACGGATACGCATAATATCGTGCTGGAAGAGCAAAATTATCCCGTTGATACCGGTTTTATTGTCTTCAACGAACATAATTATCATTTTTTCTGTCAGTTCTTGCATGATTTGGGGGTAACGTCTCAGCCTTCTGATATGAGTTTTAGTGTAGCCAATGCTCTTACCGGGCTTGAATACAATGCCACCACGATGGACAAACTCTTTTGTCAGCGCCAAAACTTGTTAAGCCCCCGCTTTTATCGCATGGTCAAGGATATCCTGCGTTTTTATCGAGAGGCTCCGGCCTTGTTAAACAGTACCGATGATGTGTTAACACTGGGCGATTATTTACAAAACAACCGCTATAGCGAAGCCTTTATAGATGATCATATTTTGCCTATGGGGAGTGCTTTATGGTCCGGTTCTGCCGAATTAGTCAAGCAGTTTCCGGTACGTTATTTCGTCAGCTTCATGGCTAATCACCAAATGTTAAAAACCAGCGATAGGCCGGAGTGGCGCACTATTGTGGGGGGGTCTTCAACGTATATTCAAGCCTTTCAGCGGAGTTTTCAGGGTGAATTACGCTTGAACACTCCCGTGACGGCGGTCAGTCGCAATAATCAGGGCGTTACGGTAAAGACATCTTCAGACCAGCAACAGTTTGATCGGGTTATTTTTGCCTGTCATAGCGACCAAGCTTTAAGGTTATTGGAAGAACCGACTCAAAATGAAGTCGAGATTCTGGGGGCCATGACTTTTCAGGAGAATGAAGTGGTATTACATACGGACGCTAATTTAATGCCTAAGCATCCTAAAGCATGGGCAAGTTGGAATGCCTTAAAATTCAGCGAACACCAGTCTCGGTGTACGGTGACTTATTATATGAATCTGTTACAAAATCTGTCAGCCCCCGAACCGCTATTGGTCACACTTAATTGTACAGACCGTATTGATCCGGCAAAAATTCTTCAAACAAGAATCTATCATCACCCTGTTTACAGCATCAACAGTCTGGCCGCCCAACAGCGTCGTGAAGAAATCAATGGGCAACATTCTACTTATTATACTGGCGCGTATTGGGGATGGGGCTTTCATGAAGACGGCGCTAAAAGTGCCCAAGAAGTGATTGAACTAATCAACAGACCGTCATGACCCCATTACACAGTCGTCTTTATGAAGGTTGGGTTAGGCATCGTCGATATATGCCTAAAAGTCACGCCTTTAACTATCCTGTCTTTATGACCTGGCTAGATTTGGATGAACTTGATCAGGTGATGGCTATGAGTCAGTTTTGGTCTTTTGAGCGGTTTAATCTAGTTAGTTTTTATCGTAAGGATTATCTCGGCGGTCAGACCGGACACGATTTGTCTAGCGCAATAAAAAATCGGCTCAAGGAACATAACGGGGAGTTTTTTGAGGGGCGAATCTGTTTGTTAACCCATTTACGTTTTCTGGGCTTTGGCTATAATCCCGTCAGTTTTTATTTCTGTTATCCCGAGGGTTCAGAGTCGCCTCGTTATATTCTAGCTGAAATTAATAACACACCGTGGAATGAACGATATTGTTATGTGCTAGAAGTCGAAGAGGGGTCTTCGCAAAAGCATAAATGGAGCTTTGAGTTTAACAAAGCTTTTCATGTCTCCCCATTTATGCCCATGGAGCAGTATTACCGATGGCAGTTCAGTTTGCATGAATCAAACCTGACTATCAATATGCAGTTAGAACAGGACAATGACTGCTGCTTTGATGCCACTTTACAGCTTAAATCGAAAGCAATGACCTCTGCTGAAATGCGTAATCTGCCGTTACGTTTTCCATTTTTAACGCTATCTGTGGTCATGTCTATTTACTGGCAAGCCCTACGATTGTGGTTAAAAGGGATTCCTTTTTATAGCCACCCAGAAAAATAATCCAAGCAAAATCCAGGAGACTTCCATGAACACCGTTGTTAACCCGTTGAGTAAAACCCCGACCCGCATTGATTTGTTTTTTCGCAAAGCGTTTCTGGATAAACTGGCCCGCTTAGAGAATGCCGTATTAATCATTTCGGATGCCTTAGGTGAATATGTCTTAGGGTCGGAAGGCGTGGATGGTTTATCCGCCAGAATTGACGTGTTGGATATAGGGTTTTACCAGCAAATAGCACTCGGAGGTTCCATTGGTGCCGCAGAGTCTTATATGGCTCAGGCGTGGCAAGCCGATGATCTATGCCGAGTAGTACAGATTTTAGTTCGTAATCGTGATTTACTCGATAGCATGGAAGGGGGCTTGGCCACGTTGGCGAATCAATTACTTAAGATCTGGCATTTTGCCAATCGAAATTCCCAGCAAGGTAGCCGGAAAAATATCGCGGCGCATTATGATTTGGGTAATGATTTGTTTGAATTGTTTCTTGATCAGCATGGTATGTATTCATCGGCGACTTATTATCAGCCTGACTTAAGTCTTGAGGAGGCTTCGACGGCAAAGCTGGAGCGGATTTGTCAGAAACTGGATTTAAAGCCAGAAGATCATCTCGTGGAAATAGGGACAGGGTGGGGTGGTTTTGCAACGTATGCCGCGAGCAAATACGGCTGTAAAATTACCACGACCACGATTTCTCAACAGCAATTTGACGCGGCACAACAACGCATTGCCGCCGCCGGTGTTGCCGACAGAGTGACCGTGTTGATGAAGGACTATCGTGAATTACAAGGCCGTTATGACAAACTGGTTTCTATTGAAATGATAGAAGCGGTCGGACATCATTATCTGGATACGTATTTAAAACACTGTGCCGCCTTATTAAAGCCAGAAGGCTTGGGCTTGATTCAAGCGATCACCATAGAAGACCGGCATTATCAACAGGCTGTAAAAAGTGTCGACTTTATTAAACGCTACATTTTTCCGGGCAGTTTTATCCCGTGTGTCAACGTCATTATAGACAGTGCTTCACGATGTACTGACCTTCGCCTGATTAATCTGGAAGACCAAGGCGAGAGCTATGCCTTAACTCTTAATAGTTGGCGAAAAAGATTTATGGCGGCTTTACATCAGGTGAGAGCCTTGGGTTATAACGAGGAGTTTATTAGAATGTGGGAGTTTTATCTCTGCTATTGCGAAGGCGGCTTTAGAGAAAAGTCGATTTCTAATGTCCAGTTACTGTTTGCTAAACCGCAAAATCGTCGTCAACAATGGTTACCCCTTCATGAAGTCTAAGCACTGGATCAAGAGGGTTTGGCGCCAGGGTTTGGTACCGTTATTAGTGTGGCTCCGGCACCGCTTTGGCAAGCCATTTAAAACAGCTTAAATAAGAGGAGCAAGTGCATGAGTAGTTTGATGACCGTAGTTACCTTAAGTATTGCCGCAATGCTACTGGCTTGGAACTGGCAAAAGAATCATGTCAATGCCGGGATTGTGGATGTGGTTTGGGCTTATGGGATGATGTTTGCTGGGGTGTTCTATGCTTTCACCGGTGCGGGGCCGTTGCTTATAAAATTAAGTTTAGGCGTACTGACCTTTAGCTGGTTTATGCGCTTAGGTATTTATTTACAACGACGCGTGTTGGCAGAATCTGAAGATGGTCGATATCAAGCCATGCGTAGATCGATGAAAGAGCATGCCACGCTTGGTTTTCTATTGTTCTTTATATTACAGGCCGGGTTTATTGTTTTATTATCGCTACCGTTCTGGGTGGTTGCCCAAAACATGCAACCACAGCCTGCTTTAGTGGCGGCCGCCTTAATACTGGCCGCTTTATCTTTATACGGTGAAACAACCGCCGACCAGCAATTAGCCACATTCAAAAGCAATCCTGAACATCACGGTGTAACTTGCCGTCAGGGTTGGTGGCGTTATTCCCGACATCCTAACTATTATTTTGAATGGTTGCACTGGTTTGCCTATCCCTTATTGGGCTGGGGAAGCTCTTATCAATATGAATTATGGTTGGCCCCGATAGTCATGTTTTGTTTTTTATATTTTTTGACCGGTATCCCCTTCACAGAACAGCAGGCCTTGCGTAGTCGAGGGGAAGATTACCGAAAATATCAACAGACAACCTCAAAGTTTATTCTATGGTGGCCAAAATCTAAGTCCGACTAAGAAAAGAATCAATGATGCGTGTGATAACACTGGCAGAAAAGCGCGTGTTGATAGACAGTAGTCTTCGATTTGGTATATGGAAATTATTGAAGCAGCGACTGAAAGAGGAATTTGCCACCGATGTGGAACAACAAAACAATGAAAAAACAAGGCTTACATAACAAACTCGTCAAGGTCTTCGTAGTCCAGATTTTGTTGATTAGTTTGGCAACCTTGTTAGGGGTTTTTTCTGCAGAAAAAATTGTCGAAAAGGTACTGGTGCGTCAGGCACTCGTGGGTGAAGCCGATCACTTTTGGGCGCGGTATCAACAAGATCCAAATTTTCCTACCCCGGACACTTTAAATCTTAAGGGCTATCTTGCGGTGGGCAATCACTTTGCTAATATCCCTCAACCCTTACAACAGAAAGTACCGGGGTATTTTCGTGCAGATTTTAACGGGCGAAAACCGATCGTTTATATCGAAGATCAGGGTAACGCCCGTTTGTACCTTGTGTTTGATGAAGAACAGGTCGCCAATTTAGCCTTTTATTTTGGTGTGGTTCCCCTGAGTCTGGTATTGCTTTTGATCTATCTTTTTGCCTGGTTATCGTATCGGCAATCTAGAAAGGCCATTTCCCCAGTGATAAAACTGGCCTATATTGTTGAGCAATTTGATTTTCGCAGACAGAGTCTAGCCCAGCTCGATTTGAATGAATTAAAACGCACCTCCGATACGGATGTTATTAAACTGATCGATGCGCTTGATCATTTTGCCGAACGATTAGAACAATTTATCCAGCGTGAAAAGAATTTTACGCGTGATGCCAGTCATGAGTTGAGAACACCGTTGGCTGTCATCAAAAGTTCGTTGGCATTACTCCAAAAACGGAAGGACTTTCAGCCTAATGAAAACCAGTCTATAGCAAGAATTGATCATACTTTGCGCGATATGGAGAGTTTGATAGAGACGCTGTTGCTCTTAGCGCGGGAAGAGTCCTCGCCCTTACCGGAGGAGGATGTCTTAATCAATGACTTGTTAATGATGTTGATGGAGCAAATTAATCAAACAATGGGCCATGATAAAATTAGCGTGACTCTACAGCAAAACTGTTTGTTATTAATACCCGCCGCAGAAAAAGTACTGGCTATTTTGTTTTTTAACTTACTCCGTAATGCCTTTATTTATACCTCTGAAGGTGTTATTTCCATCACCATTGACGACAAGCAGGTTAGCATTTCGGATACCGGAATCGGGATGACTCAACAACAGTTAGAGCACGTATTTGAACCTTTTTATCGAGCTCATGCTGACGGTACGGGGCATGGTTTGGGACTGACTATTGTCACGCAATTATGTAATCGATATGGCTGGAAGATAAAAATACGCAGTAAGCAAGGTGAAGGTACCCGGATGACGGTCGTCTTCCCTAAGGCTCGTAGACTAGGGGGTAAAATTAACACTAACTAGTAGCACAGTCGAGAGGTGATGTTAAGACTTTAAGGTCTAATAAATCGCTTAAAGTTTAATAAATCGCTGTCGTTTTATCACTGCTCGGGTGCCACGATTCGAAATCCAAGGCCTTGCTGTGTCTCTAACAAAGGTTGATCAAACGGCTTATCGATCGCCTTACGTAATTTATATAAATGGCTTCGTAAGGTATCGCTATCCGGTGATAATTCTCCCCAAAGTTCATATTCGAGTTGTTCGCGCGTGACCAGTGCGGGTGATTCACGCATCAGAATTCGTAAAATTCTAAGACAGGTTGGCGATAAATGAATGGCCTGATTTTGACGCATCACCTGCATGGTTCGATTATTAAGACTTAAATCATGTATGGTGTAAACGGAACCATCCAGTTCGCCGCGTTCACGACGGATAAGCGCCATTATCCGTGCCTCTAATTCGAGCATATCAAAGGGTTTTAAAAGATAGTCATCAGCACCCTGTTTAAAGCCGTTTAATTTATCTTGGAGTTGATCGCGTGCGGTCAGCATCAGTATCGGTGTGGACAAATGTAAATCCGTCCGTAAGCGGCGGCATATTTCGAAGCCGTCAATACCGGGAAGCATGACATCCAGAATAATAGCCTCATACCGTTGAGTAGTGGCCAAGTGTAGACCCGAGAGACCGTCATACGCATAATCCATGCTGAAGCCACTACTTTCAAGATACGTTCCAACCGCCAAGGCAAGGTTTTTGTGGTCTTCAACAAGAAGCACTCTGGCGTGATTGATATTAGGCGAGGTTCTCATAAGTTGATTTAGTTAATCAATTGTGGGTGTGGGAAGGCAACGGCTTGAATAAAAGTTGCCCATTATTCAGAAAGCCGGCGATCTGTTGCTGGCGCTGATCAAAGTGTGTTCTGTTTCAAATAAGCTAGCATGGTCTAAGTGGGCAGTCAAATCCTTTTAAGGGGGGGTAATTAAAATGCACCTTAACGTATGCCACGCTACTTTAGAGCGCTATGTACGGATTGTTCAAGGAGTAGGGTAAAAGGGCGAATGAAATCGCCCCTTCGTATGAGAAACATCAGTATGTTGATGCTTCGTGTCCTCAAAGACTACCGGTATTTAATGTGACGGCGACGTATTGTAACGCTAACCATAACGTACTTAAGCCGCCAAGTGATTGAAATAAAGGCCATTGATACCAAGGTTGGAACGCGCCTTCACGTAAATATTTAATTCGTTCAATTTCGACCTCCATAAGTTTAATGACCCATTCATTTACTTTTCCGTCATTACGTTTATGACTGATTTTTTCGGTCAATTGATTGATTGCTTTTTTTCGAGCGTGTTGAGCGCCACGTTGTAAAAAGATTTCCGCAGAAATTGCGTAAGACAACATAAAGATAAATATAATGTCCAGTCCCAAGGGTAAGTCCCAGTCGTCGGTCATCGGACTCCGTGCCAATATCATCAGTGCAATGCATACGATAGGCCCCCATATTAAGGGTTGCATAATTTTTGTTAATTGAGTGACTAAATAAATATCCAGCCATTCATTGGCACAGAGATCAGACACCTTTTTTTCTCTCCTAGCCCAATTTAAGGCCTTATTATGCCATTGGCTCGGATTGGCCGATAAATGATCAATGAGGAGGTGACATAAGCGGGCATTTTCAACCACCCAGATAGTGAGAAATAAAGTAGAAAGAATTCCTATAACAATGATGAGAATATTCAGATTGTAGGCATCATTATCACGAGTTGGAATATTCGGTATACCGGTTAGCAGTATGACTAACCCCGCAGTAAAAATAAATACCATGACAATAATTATTATCCGCCAAAACCACTGGCTAGATGTTGCTGGCTTATCCCAACCCAAGGATTCAGTATACTTGTCCCATATTGCACCAGGGATCACTTTCGACTTGTCATCTGTTTTCCAATTACCTATAAAAAGAACATCATAGAAACTCATTGGGGGGGATTTACGAGAGGGTGTGACAATCAATATCAGTGAATTTTTCGACCTATTATTGGAAGCGCTGACCGATTTTTCATCACCTATCAACAATATACTCGTTAATTGCAGATGTGTAGAGTTGATGTAAGATGTCAAGATTGCTATCAGAGGATCTTTTTCATACTCTTTCTTGATGTGATTATGCCCCCAATAAAAAAAACCTCCTGTAAAAAAGACCACTAATACTCGCAGTAATTGACTGGGCCAGATACTAACCCCCTCTAACCAATAAAAAGGTTCTAGTGAGATTTGAGTCATATATTTCCATGCCTCCCAACAGATAAAAACACTGACTATAAGAGTGACTACAGTGAACCAGGGTCTGTCTATACAAAAAGAATACGTTGACTTTAGCCCCTGCCTAAACCATGAACTAATAAAGCATAAAAAGACTACACCTAGGGGTAGTGAAAGTAGCATTAGAGGGGTATTTTTAGTCGTGAAGATGCTTAGGGAATTAACGAAGGGGGGGTGAACGGTATTTTTACATTCCCCATTAACTTCCTTCCAAGTACATTTTGGATTAAAAAGAACAGTTTCACTGGTGTCCTTATTTGTTCTTAAAAGTATCGGGCTATTATGTCCAATTTCAAATAAGAGAGGAGAAGGCGTCTTGATTGAGGTTTTTTTCTCCTCAATCTGGTTGGGCACTATAGGTTCAGGCACTAACTGTTCATCATTATTGATGGTTATGTTGTTAACCAACATCTGTGTTGCCAAAAAAAATGCGGTTTGGTAACTATCTCGAAAAGGGGGAATGCTGCGTTGTAATTCTGGGCGCAGTTTAAGATCAAAGGCTGAAGCGACTAATAGATTGTGTGTTTGAGGCCATTTGCTATTATGGTAGTAGGCGGCATCTAGATCCGTTGTAAAAAATAGTTTGTGTGGAAAATACACGCGCAATGCTTCTAAAATCATAAATTTGTCTCGAACATCAGACCCTAATACACCAATTACGGTAATTCCTTTTGAGTCACCTTGGTTTATAAGCGTTTTGTCGAGATCACGGATCTGAGCTGATAGACGCCGTAAATAATCTTTCTGGGATTGCCCTTCAGAGAGTTCAATACGGTTCTTGGCCTCAGATTTATCGGGCTCTTTGGTCTCTGTTTTCTTATCGGTGGAATTAGTTTCTTTCTCTTTGGTATCTGGCAATTTACCATCTAAGCCTCGCATGTAGCTAAATTGTTTGACTAATTGATCAGTGTCTTGGATGTTCTGCTTATTTGCCCAAGCCGATTTAAAGGCTTCTGCGATTGAGCGACCATAAAAAGTATCCCATTCAGATAAGACAACGATAGTGTCTGTTTTCTGAATTTGATGCAAGGGCAGTTCATCTGCCATTGCCTGCATCATTTTTGCATCGGTAGACGTCGTTCGATAAAGTGTTATTGCATCCTTAGTCTTATTTGAATCAGATGGCTGTAAATAGGTTTGAACGGTTTTATGCTTCACCTCTTCTTTAGATAGATTCTTGGGCAATAAACTCTCATCTGAAGCAGTTGCTGCAGCGGAATAATAGGTAATAGGTTTATCATGGATTACACCCAAAGAATTATTATTTTTAACCTCTTTAAGCATATCTTCTAGCAATGTTGAGGAGTTTGGGCCTAGCACTGCATAATTAAAGACGGCGCCGGAGGTCTCAGTTCGATAACAGGTGAAGGGGTTAGTATTACTGTCCTTTAAGACACTTTCATTGTTATTTGAAACCACTTTCAACGTAAATGCTGATGCGTTTGAATCTAACGATGCAGTCGTAAAAGGGGCGTTGAGTGACGTATTGATTATAATATTAGCCTGAGACGTTTGACACAGTATGTCTTTTAACGTAGCTGCGGGGTTTTTATGAAGACTAGATTCATTAATCCATAAGAGTAATATTTTTTTGTCCTTATCCTCACCCTTATTTTTATCCCTATCTTGTGACCACCACTCAAAAGCAACTTTTGTCGTAGGCTTAGATTTATCTGGCTCTTGTTTGATAGGTATTGATGCTTGAAAGTAACCGATATGTTCCTCGTCCATAGGTTTATATTGCTGATTAGCCAAAGCCGAAAGTATTGCATACCGCCAGCGCATTCTACTTTCAATCGTTTCTTGATAAGGACTGCCCGGTAAGGTGACAGCGATGACAGTCACTTGATCTGTCTCAGCGATGGGATTATCTTTATAAATCTGCAGTTGTGAGTCGCCGGTTTCTGTTTCATCCGCAGTTAGACCATGGAAGGGATCTTGCCAGAGGCGTGTATTAATATTTTGTGCGGCTTCGTATTGTTGAGGTAATAAAGAGGCGCCTGGTGGACGATCATCAAGAAAAGGAAATTGATTGGGTATAAAAAAGTTAGCCAGCAGGGCTAATACAGCCGTTATAGATACCGCGCTAGTTAAGCCGCTGCTTTCGGGTTTTTTTTCATCCGCCATAACTATATAACTCCTATAAGTGTCTCATGGAAGTTATAAAGTCCTAACCTCCAAATTTAAATGTAATCGTCTAAGCTTAAGCTTAAGAATCGATTAATAAGTTCTTTGACTGGTATAACGGTTACGATAATACGAGGGGATTGATGGTGTTATTCTAATAGAATACGTAATCTTCGAATATTTTAAAGAGTGAATTATCAATATCAGATTAAAGAGAAAGGCCAGTAAGAATATCTGCCATCTCTTAGAAACCTTTTTTATCGAAGCTGGGCATGGGCTAGATCATAACAAAATTAAAGGCGGTTAGTCCACACTTAAAAGTCAGTAGCTTAATTTATATCATCATTAGTATAGCAGTTAAGTTATCGACGACCAGTTTGCAACCCCGTTGATCTTATTGCGTCTTATCGCGTTAGAGGGAAAAGCCGGTAAATAATCTTCAGAGAATAAGGTGGTGGTATCGTTTGCCGTTCGGTTATACTTCGCTGCCATTATTCTTCAACACCGCCATTCAGGCAGGTTTCTATACTCACTTTAACTTAACCCTTTAAACACAAAAACACACACACATGGTTAATCAATTGGATGATATTGTCGGTTTAGTGACTGGCTCTTTAGTTTTATTTTCAAGTATTGGGCTGTTTGCGTTAACGCTAAACACTCGGTATACGCATTCGATAGGTCGAGTTAGGGATCTGTATGACGAGATTAAAAACAATGATAGCCCGGTAAAACTCACTAAAGAACTTGAGTTTATGGTGCACCGATGTCATTTACTTAAATGGAGTTTTGGGCTCTTGCTGTGCAGTGGTCTATCCAGTGGCTTGTTTTTATTATGCTCTATCTTAATTAGATTTATGGGTTATCCCACCGATGAAATATTACTGGTCTTTATCATCCTAAGCGTACTGTTTATTTTTAGCTCCATGATTTTCTTATTCATGGACGTGTTAGCGTCTTTAAAAGCCACGTTGATTCATATACAAGATTTGAAGTAAACGCTAACTTAACTGCGTAAACGCCTTTAGCTTTAAAGTGACCTCCGCACCGCCCCCAAGTATATTTTAAATGCTCTAACACACCTTACATTTCTAAATGCCCCCGACTGTTTTCAAGTCTAAAAGCCGCCGCAACCAAAACCGTGACGGAAGCACCTGCTTTTTACCTTTTTCCAAGCAGAACCGTGACGGAAGTAACTGCTTTTTACCTTTTTCCAACCAGAACCGTGACGGAAGCAATTGCTTTTTACCTTTTTCCAACCAGAACCGTGACGGAAGCAGTTGCTTTTTACCTTTTTCCAAGCAGAACCGTGACGGAAGCAATTGCTTTTTACCTTTTTCCAAGCAGAACCGTGACG
>CAIPDT010000115.1 GCA_903863905.1 uncultured Methylococcaceae bacterium | reverse complement strand
TGGCATTAAGTGTTGTCGCTTTCTATTACGAATATAAAGACAGCCAATGCCTTTGGGTCCATAACATTTGTGTCCTGAGATAGACAATAAATCAATGGGAGTTTGGTTTAGGTCTATATCAAGTTTGCCTGCACTTTGGGCGGCATCTACATGAAAGTATATTTTGTTATCTGGGTGTGTTTGGTCTTTATGTTGAATTGCTTGTGCAATTTCTTCGATGTTTTGGATAACACCGGTTTCATTGTTTACATGCATTAATGAAACTAAGAAGGTATCTTCTGTGATGGCTGCTAAAAGAGTGTCTAGTTCAATCAGGCCATTATTGTCAGGTTTTAAATAGGTGACGTTAAAACCAAGTGTTTCCAAATATTTGCAGGTATCTATAACCGCTTTATGTTCTGTGGCGCTGGTAATAATGTGTTTGCGTTTATTTTGTAGGCTAAGCGCTAAGCCTTTTATGGCTAGGTTATTAGCTTCTGTTGCACCGGATGTAAAAACAAGATCGGATGCTTTGCAGTTAAAAAAGTTTGCAATATCTGTACGCGCTTTTTCAACTAGGTTGTAAGATCGTTCACCAAAGATATGCTGTAAAGAGGCAGGGTTGGCAAATTCACCCTCTAAAGTTAAACACTCTGCCATTGCTAAAGCAACTTCTGGTGCCATAGGCGTAGTGGCTGCGTAATCAAGATAAATTGGGTGGTTCATTTGTGTACGGTAAGTGTTTTAAATGTATAACGAATTTTAACTTAATTGTCATAGCATTTAGCTATAAAGTTTACGTCATCATCATTTAATACAATCTCCCATATACCATGTTTGGAAGGATCATATATTTCAAAAACACCATAATCTTCTAAATAAAATAAAACGTCTCGTGCGTTTTTTGGATTTGAAATACGTGGGTATTCTTTGTTTGAGTTTCTAATTTTTGGATTTCTAAGTTTACTTTTTATGCTGGGTTTGCCATAAATGCGTATATGACTTAATCTTGATTGTGAGTTGATCGTCATCATTCTTAAGTCGTCACCAACATCACTAGATGTTCTATGGGGATAAAGTTCTTCAAACTTGATTTTTACGTCATAAATGGTAATTCGGCCATTGTTTTTTAAGCATAATTCTTTTGCTATTTCTTTAACAAGTTCCCATTTGCTGAGTGTTGATGTCGTGATATTTTGCTCTGTCACAGATTAATTCCTGGTACGGGTTAGTTATTAATAACAAAATTATACCAAGTCAGGTGTGGAATGGGTTAGGTTTAAGTGTTTTCGGCTAACCAGGTTTCTAAATCGCTCATTGCCTTAAAGTCTAGCAAGGCATCGGCTAGGTCTTCTAGTTTTTCTAAAGGGTAGGTCGGGAAACTTTGTAAGATAGTTTCAAGTTCAGGTTGTACGCCGAATTTGCGTCTTAATAAACGACTTAGTAATTTAATACATTCCTCTTGTGCACCTTCTGCAGATACTTCTTGATAAAAGCGGGTGTCTTGTAATTTAACTTCATATACAGATAACATTTGTTTAATCTC
>CAIPDT010000114.1 GCA_903863905.1 uncultured Methylococcaceae bacterium | reverse complement strand
TGCGAATGCTTTATCAACGCCCGCTATCACGCTATCAACACCTGCAGCAACGTCTCCAGAAGTTGAAAAATTAAACCGCAAAGTAAATACTTTAGAACGTAAATTAGAAGTCCAGGATGAAGTCAATACGGGTGCATTACAAAAACTACCTGTATTTGACGTAGGTGAAAACGGCTTTAGAATCACGTCATCTGACAAAAAACATCAAGTTCGTATCCGTGGTGCTGTTCAAGGGGACGGACGTTTTTTTACTGAAGATGGTTCTCAAAAAAGCACAGACTCCTTTGACCTTAAACAAGCGCGTGTATGGCTAGAAGGTTATGTCTTTAAAAACATCTATTACAAATTAATGCCTGATTTTGCGGCTAGTGGCAACATTTTGCCTGATGCTTATATTGATTACGCTTATGATCCTGCTGTGAGCTTATTAGTCGGTAAATTCAAACCCTCTTTGAGTTTAGAACGTTTACAAGGCGACTCTGATGGCACTTTCTTAGAGCGTGCATTTCCAACTTATTTAGCCAGCAATCGTGATGTTGGTATTCAAATACACGGTGCTTTTGGAAAACCTGGGTATAGTGCCGAAAGCGTTCCGGGGCCTATTGATGCAAAAAACTTCTTGACCTATCAACTCGCTGTTGAAAATGGTGCGGGCGATGACGGCAGTCCAAATAACAATGCAGGCGCTAGTTATGATAGTAAAGAATTTGTAGGCCGAGTATTTTCTCATCCTTTTCAACATACAACACCTTGGTTAGAAGGCTTTGGTTTGGGTATTGCGGGTTCTTATGGCGACTCAAACACACAAGCACTTAAAAACCAATCTACGCCTATTGGTAGAACGACCTATCTTGATTACACAAAAATTAACAGTGGTTACACAGCACCTAGTGCGGATGGCGATAGAAATCGTCTCTATCCACAAGCTTATTGGTATGCTGGACCCTTTGGTTTAATGGGTGAATATGTCACTTCAAATCAACAACTATCAAGTGCAAAATCAGGAAAGGCTGTTGGTGTTAAACAAGAGAATACAGCTTGGCAAGTCTTAGCTTCTTATGTATTAACCGGTGAAGATAATACTTTTGGCGCGGTCAAACCCATTCGAAACTTTGACCCACTTAAAGGAACTTGGGGCGCTTGGCAACTTGCCGCACGTTGGTCTGAACTTAACGTCGATAAAAGCACATTCCTAGTAATTGATCCAAGCAAATCAGCACAGCACGCAAGCGCTTGGACTCTGGGTGTTAACTGGTATCTAAACAGCTATGCGCTTATTAGAACTGATTATGAACAAGTTTCTTTTAAAGGTGGAGCGGGATCAGATGCCAACCACGTAAGCAACCGCCCCTCTGAACATGTTTTTGCAACACGCTTTCAATTATCATTTTAAACATTTAATTATTGTTTAACACACAGACATGCAAAAACTTAAAACATACAGATTTAATAATTTTAACTCGCTTAAGGCATACTAATAATGAAACATAATATTTTAAAATTTGTCTTTGCCGCATCGTTGTCTATTCTTGCAACGGGCAACAGTCAAGCAACCGAAGTAAAACTGCTTAACGTCTCTTACGATCCAACCCGTGAATTGTATCAAGAATACAATCCTGTGTTTGCAAAATACTGGAAAGAAAAAACAGGTGATGATGTTTCTGTTAACCAATCACATGCCGGCTCAGGAAAACAAGCGCGTTCAGTACTAGAAGGCTTAGAAGCCGATGTTGTTACTTTGGCTCTGGCTTATGACGTAGATCAACTTTATCAAAAACGTAAATTGATCCCAGAAAATTGGCAATCATCTTTACCAAACAATAGCGCTCCCTATACATCTACTATCGTTTTCTTAGTTCGTAAAGGCAACCCTAAAGGCATTAAAGACTGGAACGACATCATTAAATCAGGTATCAGCATCGTAACACCTAACCCTAAAACATCAGGTGGCGCACGTTGGAACTTTTTAGCGGCGTGGGGTTATGCACTTAAACATAACAATAATGATGAGAATGCGGCTAAGACATTCATCACTCAACTGTATAAAAATGCAGCGGTACTCGATACCGGTGCACGCGGTGCAACGACCAGTTTCGTAGAACGTGAAATTGGCGATGTATTAATTACTTGGGAAAATGAAGCTTACATGGTTCTAAAAGAGTTTGGTGCTGATAAGTTTGAACTTGTAACACCCTCTTTAAGTATTTTAACTGAGCCACCTGTGGCCGTTGTTGAAGATGTCGCTCGTAAACACGGAACCACCGAAGTAGCCACCGAATACTTAAAACACTTGTACAGTAAAGAAGGCCAAGAGATCATTGGTAAAAACTATTATCGTCCTATCGACCCAGAAATTTCAGCCAAATACGCAAAACAATTCCAATCGTTACAATTATTTAAAATTGACGAGTTTGGTGGTTGGAATGCGGCTCAAAATAAATTCTTTGCAGACGACGGTGTTTTTGATCAAATTTATGCTGCTGGCAAATAAATAACGCTCGTATTATTAAAGAGGTATAGATTTTTAATCTATACCTCTTTAAAGACTAAAACAACAACCAAGAAATTTTTACGTTATTAACCTCATTAAAAAACGCCCATCCAAGATAAGTAAATCTTTTATTTAGATATTAATATCTAAAATCATCGTTTTATTATCAATACAATTAGCTTTACACTTTATCTGAAATCAATAATATTTTATTGCTACAGTTAAAAAGGAAAGGTAATGTCACAAAAAAGTGTTATGCCCGGATTCCGTCCGACGCTAGGGTATACCTTGTTGTATCTGGGCTTGGTCGTTTTAATCCCGCTAAGCACCCTCGTATTTGAAAGCTTTAAACTCAGTTGGGATGATTATATTCATATCATTACCAACAAACGGATCTTATCGTCATTCCAAGTGAGCTTTTCTGCCTCACTCATCGCCGCCGCTATCGCAAGCGTATTTGGCTTTATTACCGCGTGGGTACTGGTAAGATATTCTTTCTTTGGTAAAAACATTTTCCACGCCCTAATTGATTTACCCTTCGCATTACCTACCGCCGTTGCAGGTATTGTCTTAGCCACTATCTTTCAACCAAGTGGTTTTCTAGGTCACTTACTGTCTAATTTATTTGGCATACAAGTGGCTTTTAAACCGTTAGGCATTGTTATTGCGCTCATTTTTATCAGTATTCCTTTTGTAGTCAGAACCGTAGAGCCGGTCTTGTTAGAGTTTGAAACGACCATGGAAGAAGCGGGCTCTAGTTTGGGCGCAACACGCTGGCAAATTTTCACTAAGATTATTTTTCCCAATATTTTTCCTGCCTTACTCACAGGATTCGCCCTCGCCTTTGCACGGGGCGTTGGGGAATATGGCTCCGTTATTTTTATTGCTGGGAATATCCCCTATGTCTCTGAAATCGTACCGTTGTTAATTGTTATTAAACTGGAGCAATATGACATTGAAGGTGCAACGGCCATTGCTTTAACCATGCTAGTCATTTCATTTTTACTACTCTTATTGATTAACTTGTTGCAATTCTGGGTTCGTAAACGTTCAGGACAACTATAAGGAGCGCCTCTATGAATACCACGACACAACCATTACATAAAGATAAGATCGTCGCCCAACAACGCGCCTTACAAGATCCAACCTGGGTTAGATGGAGTCTGATTGCCATCACCATTGCTTTTATTAGCTTATTTATTTGCTTGCCACTCGGCCTAGTGATTTATCAAGCTCTATCTAAAGGCTTACAGGCCTATTGGGCCGCTTTATCACAACCGGATACGTGGTCTGCTATTAAATTAACCCTGCTCGTCGCAGTTATTACTGTCCCACTTAACACGCTATTTGGTGTTATTGCCGCGTGGGCCATTACTCGATTTGAGTTTAAAGGTAAAAGCTTATTAACAACCTTAATTGACCTCCCTTTCTCAGTATCGCCAGTTATATCGGGCTTTATCTTCGTACTGTTATTTGGCGCCGAAGGTTGGTTTGGAAAATGGTTAATGGAATACGACATTAAAATTATTTTTGCCGCACCCGGTATTATTTTAGCCACGCTATTTATTACCTTTCCTTTCGTTGCTAGACAACTGATCCCCTTAATGCAAGAAATGGGACATCAAGAAGAAGAGGCCGCCTTATCTCTCGGGGCAAGCGGCTGGAAAACTTTTTTCTCTGTCACACTTCCAAATATTAAATGGGCTTTACTCTATGGTGTTTTACTCTGTAATGCCAGAGCGATGGGTGAGTTTGGCGCTGTTTCAGTAGTGTCTGGTCACATTAGAGGTATGACCAATACGCTACCTTTACATGTGGAAGTCTGCTACAACGATTATGATGCAATTGGTGCCTTTGCCAGTGCCTCCATTTTAGCCGCCCTAGCCATTGTAACCCTCGTTTTAAAAACGGGCCTAGAATGGAAACAAGCTAAACGATAAATGACCACAGACCTGTTAACCCATTAGCCTAAAATTCAGCCATACAACACAACGCCTTTTAAGCCCTGTTGGTTGATCACTAAAACGATTTTATTTTTGAGATTTTACTATGAGTATTTTACTAACTGATATTAGCAAAAATTTTGGCCAGTTTGCCGCGCTAAATCAAATCAATTTAGAAGTACCTGAAGGTGAGTTAGTCGCCTTATTAGGCCCTTCTGGTTGTGGTAAAACAACGTTATTAAGAATTATTGCCGGCTTAGAACACACGGACAAAGGTCGCGTTTTAATTAACGGTGAAGATAAAACTGATCAAACCGTGAGTCAACGGGGCATTGGCTTCGTGTTTCAACATTATGCCTTATTCCGTCACATGACCGTGTTTGAAAACGTTGCGTTTGGCCTTAGAGTTAAGCCACGTAAAGAACGTCCTAGTAATGAGATCATTGCAAAAAAAGTTCACGCTTTACTTGATCTAGTTCAACTTGATTGGCTACATAACCGTTATCCTGATCAACTGTCTGGTGGTCAACGTCAACGTATTGCGCTGGCAAGAGCACTTGCTGTTGAACCCTCAGTACTCTTATTAGATGAACCTTTTGGTGCGCTGGATGCCAGTGTTCGAAAAGACTTACGTCAATGGTTAAGAAACTTACATCAGGAATTACATGTAACCAGTATTTTCGTGACTCACGACCAAGAAGAAGCCATGGAAGTCGCGAGCCAAGTAGTGGTACTTAATCATGGCCGTATTGAACAACAAGGTTCACCCAGTGATATTTATGATCATCCTGCCAATGCGTTTGTCTCAAAGTTTATCGGACAAACCAATATCTTTGATTTTGATGACCAAAATAATGAATGGTTACAATCAGCCGGACTTTTAACTGCAAACCAAGCCGGTAAAATTGCACATGTACGCCCACATGATATTATCATTGAAAAAGCAGATACCTCGAACACAGCCTCTGCCATCCTTAAGGATTTTCAACATCTAGGTGCTTTAATTCGAATTGAACTGATTAAAAACAATGCTAATGGCTCTAATGCACCGGTATTTGCCGAAATGCCCAATGAACAATTTAAACAATTAAAATTATCAATCGGAGATAAAGTAAAACTAAAGATCCGCCAAGCACACTGGTTTCATTGATGTTCACTCGATAAAAGGAATATATAGAGATTGAGACATAATGATACAATCATATGATTATTATGCCTTAATCTCTGCTATTTTCAGTGCATTTTACTAGGACTATTAAATAAGGACGCTACACACCATGAACTTAAGTCAAATTGAATTACTACGAATTCTTCAAGAAACTAATTTAAATCTATCCAAAGCCGCAGAAAAAATGCACATAGTGCAATCGGCTGTCAGTCGTCAACTCAACCTTTTTGAAACTGAACTCGGCTCTCCTTTGTTTGAAAGACAAGGTAAAAAATTAGTCGGCATGACCGCTTTAGGTCTTAAAATTATGGATGAAGTCGCTATTATCAATAGGGCTAAAACTAATATTCAGCACATCGCCGCTGATTTCCTTGATAGCAACAAAGGCACGCTTCATATTGCGACCACGCATACCCAAGCAAAATATTTTTTACCGACCCCGATTAGTCGGTTTAGAGAAAAATATCCTGGCGTCAGTATCTATATGGTACAAGCCTCTCCTGAACAATTAATCGATCAACTACACACCCATAAAGCCGATATCGCTATTTGTACCGAACGCGTTGATTTGGTCAGTGATCTTGTTTTAAAAACCTGCTATGAATGGCATCACGCCTTAGTCGTTCCAGAAAATCATCCGTTAAGTAAAGGTGAGATTACTTTAAAACGCTTGTCGCAATTTCCTATATTAACGTATAGCTTTGGCTATACCGGACGATCTAATATCGAAGTTGCTTTTAAAAAAGAAGGCTTAGAAATTGATATTATTCTTGCGGCTGCCGATACCGACGTCATTAAAACGTATGTGCGTCTTGGCTTAGGCGTGGGACTTATTGCAGGTATGGCTTATGATTCTTTAGTTGATAGTGACCTAGTCGCACGAGACTTATCCCACCTCATCCCGAGCTCAAGAACCAAAATTGCTTATTTAAAGCATAACTACTTACCTTTGTACAGCCAACACTTTATTGACGAATTACTGATAGCGGCTAAAGAAAAAACTTACTAAGAAATGAGCACGAAATAACTTGATCGAGTTCACGCGTCAAGAAGTCCAGAATGAGGGGTATTTGAGTTCAAACCTACTCAACCTACTTTCATACACGTTACTAAGTATCCCGTTAAAACGAAATACTTAGCCTTCACGTCCTATATTAAGCGTATGACACGCTCTTAATACTTCAATCAGCGTTTTAAACTCAGTAATTCAGCTCTTTGTTGTTTGGCACGCATCGTTTTTTCTGCCTTCTCTTTTTCTTTTCTTAAACAACGCTGGTCATTTCGCTGTTTCGCATGTATTGAAACAGCTTTCTTTTCTGCATAAAGAATAGCTTGATCCATTTCCACAGGTTCAGGTAACGGCTTCATAACAATACAATCCACGGGGCAGGGCGCGATACAAAGCTCACATCCCGTACATTCTGAGGCGATAACGGTATGCATAAATTTTGCCGCCCCCAGAATAGCATCGACAGGACACGCGGCAATACATTTTACACAACCGATACAATCATTCTCAATAATATAAGCCACACTTTTAGGCTTAGACTGTCCAAATTTAGGATTAAGCGGTTTAGGCTCAAGATTTAATAGCTGAGCTAATTCTTTAATCCCTTCATCACCTCCGGGGGGACATTGATTAATATCAACAAGCCCTGAAGCAATTGCCTCGGCGTAAGGGCGACAGCCTTGAAAACCACATTGTCTACACTGTGTTTGCGGCAAAATAGCCTGTATTTGATCAATCACTTTTTTAACGTTTATCTATCGGTTATCGTATTATTAAATCAGGTCAGGGGACCATGCTTGAATAAGCTAACTGGACGACCTTAATTTATCAGGATTGAGCAAACAGAAAGCGGCTTAAAGACGCCTCTCTGAATGCTCATTTATGTGTTATAAACTACTTTATTTACCAAACAAACCCTTAAGCTTGGCTTTCACTTTTGCAACATCCTCTTTTATCGTGTCTATCGGGCCGGCTTGATTCTCTGAAAGCACAAACTCCAACTCAGGCTCTTGAGCCGCCACAACCTCGGGCACTATTTCAACCGGAACAACTTCAGGCTCTACGTCATTAACGGTGGCTTTGTTTTTACCAAAGAAGCCTTTAAATTTACCCGACAAACCCGCCTGATTCTCTTGAGGGGTTGTCTCTACTTGTGGCTCCTCCACGGCAATGACAGACTCAGGAACAACAGGAGAAACAGTGTCTATAGCAACCGCGTCTTCAATCGGCGCCGCTTTATTTTTACCAAATAACCCTTTGAATTTACCTGACAAACTACCCGACTCTTCTTTGACTGGTCGTACGGCTTGCTCTTCAATAAATAACGATTCGGGTTCAGGTTCAATATCTACCACGTCTGGTGATCTTTCAGTCACCACAGGCTCTGGAGCAACTGGCGCTTCTTCATCGATGACATTGGTGTTATTTTTACCAAATAACCCCTTAAATTTACTCGCTACACTCGCCTTAGGTTCTTGCTGCAGAGTCTCTTGACTGTCTGCCACGACTGGCGTTTCAGGTATTATTGGCTCAGGTACTTTAATTTCAACCGGTACGGCAGGTTGTACTGCTGAAGGAATAACGACTGCTGGCTCAGGCACAGGTGTTGACACAGTTATTACGGGAGTGTCTTGTTTAAGAGGCGTGGCAGACTGATCCTTTTCAATTTGCGCAATTAAAGTCTCTTTAGCCTTTAATGCTTCCGTTAAACCAACTACCTGTTGCTGTGCATTCGCTAAACTCAATAATTGTTGTTCTAAGGCAGGAATGCGCGCAAGTTCAACCTGATTTCTTTCAACGGTTTCAGCTAAAATTTGCTCTGCTTTATCCTGCTGAATTTTTAAAATAGCTTTTTGATCGTCTAAAGCCTGTTCCAACTTAGATAACTGACTGACCTGTGTCGCAGATGTTTCTTGTAATGTTTGCGTTAATACTTGCAACTCATTAGTCTTTATTTTTTCGGATTGATACGATTCTTGTAATTGTGTTTTTGCTTGTTGTTCTGCCACTAATCGAGTTGCAATTAAGTCAACCACTCGCTCATGTTGTTGCCACAAACCTTCAGCCTTCACATCACCCATAACGGGTAACGGACGCTCTCCTAAATCAAAACGAGTGGCTAAAGATTGAATAAGAGACCCAATTTGCGTATTACGTTGTGTCAGCTGTTCTTCTAATTTTTTTGCTTTCTCAGCTTCTTTTTGAGCCGTCTGCTGAACTTTTTGTATTTGCTCAGTGTTCGCCGTCAACACTTCTTGCATTGACTGTAATTGTTGTTGAGCAATCTCTAAAGTTGCATTAAGGTTCGCTTGTTCATTTTGATGTGCCTTTTCATTGGCACGTGCCGCCCTCTTTAAAGACGAAATTCTAAAACCATACACCATCGCCGTCACTAAAAAAACGGCTCCGGCTACCTCACCCGCATACACTGGATTATTCAAAGTCAATGCCAGCCACTCTTCATATAAGGCTTTAACAATCGGTAAATAAATTTCCATAACTACGTTTCTCAATTAAATTAAAATTCGATGCCCTGCTCTGCTTTAATACCTTGTTGAAACGCATGTTTTATCATGGTCATCTCAGTGACAGTATCAGCAAGCTCAATCACTTCAGGTGCCGCATTACGACCCGTCAAAATCACATGACACCATGAAGGTTTTTCATTACGCATAAAATCAGCTATTTCCTGACCAGAAATCCACTGATAACCACAACAATAATTAATTTCATCCAATAACACCACATCAAATTCTTCAGACAGAATTTTTTGTTTGCTTAGCTCCCAAATATCGCGACTGGTTTTAATATCTTGCTCAGGATTTTTGGTATCCCAAGTAAAACCATCACCTAAAGCATGCCATTCTATATTATCAAAACGGGTAGCCGCTCTTTGCTCACCGGTTTGCCATTGACCTTTAATATATTGAATGACACACACTTTCATATCCCAGCCTGCCGCTCGAAAAATCATGCCGAATGCACTAGAAGATTTACCTTTACCTTCGCCTGTATTCACCACCAATAATCCACGGCGCCTCTCTCTTGATTTCATGAGCTATTCCATAATTTAATTAATTAGCAAAAAAATACAACTTTTTTAATCATCTGAGCGTACTCGATACTTTCAATCATGATAAAGTTGGCCTATTCTTTACGCACCTCATTGTAACCTTAAAAGAACTATTATGACCGAAGCAACTGTTTTATTTTCGAACGCCAAACACGTTATTCCAGGTGGCGTTAATTCGCCCGTACGCTCTTTTAGTGGCGTAGGTGGCACACCCGTTTTTATTGATCACGCCAGCGGCCCTTATTTATTTGATAGTACGGGCAAAAGATATATTGATTATGTGGGCTCTTGGGGGCCAATGGTTTTAGGGCATGCCCACCCACAAGTCATTGAAGCGGTTAAATTAGCCGCAGAAAAAGGTCTTAGTTTTGGTGCACCCACAGAAATTGAAACCCTCATGGCTCAAAAAGTGTGTGAACTAGTACCGTCTTGTGAACTCGTTAGAATGGTCAGCTCAGGCACCGAAGCGACCATGAGTGCCATTCGTTTAGCCAGAGGTTACACCGGTCGCGATAAAATCATTAAGTTTGAAGGGTGTTATCATGGCCATTCTGACTCTTTATTAGTTAAAGCAGGTTCAGGTGCCTTAACCTTTGGCGTACCCAGCTCTCCTGGCGTGCCTGCCTCTGTCGCGGCAGATACGTTGACCTTAGTGTATAACGATGCCGACGCCGTTAAAGCCTTATTTGCCGACATAGGTGACCAAATCGCCTGTATTATTGTTGAGCCGGTTGCGGGCAATATGAACTGCATTCCACCGGTACCGGGCTTTTTAGAAACGTTACGCCAAGTCTGTGATGAATACGGCAGTGTGTTAATTTTTGATGAAGTGATGACAGGCTTCAGAGTAGGACTCAACGGTGCACAAGGTGTTTATAACATCCAACCGGATCTAACTACGTTAGGCAAAATCATTGGCGGGGGCATGCCCGTAGGTGCGTTTGGGGGTTCACGTAAAATTATGGAGCATTTAGCGCCACTGGGTCCCGTTTATCAAGCCGGCACCTTATCAGGTAATCCGGTTGCTATGGCTGCGGGTTTAAGAACCTTAGAGCTCATTGCTCAACCGGGTTTTTATGAAACACTGACTGCAAAAACGGACTTTCTCACCTCCGGCTTAAAAGAACGCGCGAAAAATGCCGGTATTGCCCTAAGCACTAATCAAGTCGGCGGCATGTTCGGTTTATTTTTTACTGAAGAACCCCAAGTAAACACTTTTGCTCAAGTCATGCAATGTAATCAAATGCTCTTTAAACGTTTTTTTCATGGCATGTTAGAAACGGGGATTTATCTAGCTCCCTCTGCTTTTGAAGCAGGCTTTGTTTCAGCGGCTCACAGTGATGACGATTTAAATACGACGCTCAATAAAGCAGAAACTGTCTTTAATCATCTCTAAATTATCAGGTATTTCTGAATAAACTCTTTGAAAGAGTACACTAAAAAAAGAAGGCACTTAGCTGACTAAGTGCCTTTTAGTGGCAACACACAGGAGAGTCAAAATGTCTTACTTAAGTAACATGCAACCGCTATGCCAAACCTGTTTAAATCGTTATAACAGGGTATTTAAATTGGAAATGACGGCCCTTATGCCCCCATAAAACAACTATCCTGCGCCATTCTTAAGCATACCCCCTCTGTTTTGCACCAACCGTGTGCAAAGCTATTGATTAAACCCTAATATATCCACCCTTAACCGTTATTAGGGGTCTTATTGTCTAAGCGTTAGCACGAACATTGACGATCTCATTGTCTAAATCATTACTAAGTTGCTATTGGGTGTTAGAATACACCCTCTAAATGGATCTGCTGGTTTAGAATACATGAGACATTCATATAATCTATCCAACCATCGTTAACATTATTGTCTTATTGAGGATACTATGCGGAACTTGAAATTTTTACCGGCGATCATTGGTGCGATACTCGTCATCGCCATCATTTTATTTGTCGCTTTTCATTTCATCTTTCTTGATCTGTTCGTTGACCTCTGGTGGTACCAATCCTTAAAGCTTGAATCTTACTTTTGGCTACGATTACTGTATAAATTTTTTCTGTCTGGTGGCGTCACCCTCTTATTTTTCTCTATTTTCTTTTTTCACTTCTGGATCGCCTCTCGCTATCTGGGCATTAGTGCGACAGATGCCAATTTTGACAGTTTAGATAAACGCCGGCACTTTCAACGCCTTGTTGACCTATTCATGAATGGCTCAGCCAAGGTCTATACGCCGATCTCCTTTGCGTTGGCTATTTCAATTGCCATTCCGTTTTATAATCAATGGGAGACGGCGCTCTTATTCTTTTTTGGTCAAGCATCAGGCGTTAAAGAAACCCTCTATGGCAATGATGTCAGCTTTTACATGCTGTCTTATCCCATTTTCATGCTCATTCAAAAAGAACTATTAATCACAGCAACTTTACTGTTCTCTGGTATTGGCTTGTTATACTGGCTTGAGCATGTTTTTATACCGCATCAAAACAAAGAATATCCTATCGGTGTAAAAATACACCTTAGTATTTTAATAAGCTTTGTAGTCGCTTTTGTGGTCTGGGGCTTTATGCTAGATCGTTTTAGCTTACTCTATACTAATACGCACGAACCTATATTTTATGGGCCGGGTTTTACCGAAATTCGTTATCAACTCCCCATTATCTGGCTTGAAATAGCCAGCTTTATAGCAACGGCCCTTTCTGCCGCGTTGCTGATATTTTCCGAAAAACATCGAATTAGAGTTCCGTTTCTTATCTCGTTAAGCTTTTTTCTGGTGACGTTAATATTACCTAAAGTTGATTTCATCCCTAATGCAATTAACAAATATATTGTTAACCCTAATCCAGTAAAAACTAATAAGCCCTACATTCAACAAAATATTGATGCCACCTTAGCCGCGTATGACTTAAACAACATTAATACCGTTGATCTTTCCATTAAATTAAATGCTACGGAAGACATTGAAACGTGGGGCACGCAAAAACGCTTCGAAAACATTCCGGTGTGGGATAGAGAATTTATTGTTGATAGTTATAAACAATTACAGGAAATCAGACCCTATTACAAAATTTTATCCGTTGATGAAGATCGCTATTTTATTCTTGACCATACCCGCCAAGTTAATTTGGCGGCACGTGAAGTCAATACCGCCAAACTACCTCCTGAAGCCCAAAACTGGGAAAACATTCACTTACGCTATACCCATGGTTATGGTGCCGCAGTCACGCCTGCCGCGCAAGATGCCAACAAACCTTTAATTTGGTATTTACGTGATTTGAATATGAATTCTGATGTCGGATTTAAGGTCTCGCACCCTGATATTTACTACGGGCAAGAAAAATACGACTATGCAATTGTCCCTAACAAACTTAATACAGAAGCCATCGCAGGCACCGATCCGGGTGTCACTTTAGCGTATCATGGTGAAGGCGGCATCCCCATTCCGTCCTTGTTTAGAAAAGGACTATTCTCTTTATATTTTAAAGATGAAAAGATCTTCTTTTCTTCTAATATCACCAATGAAAGTAAAGTTAAAATACACCGTAATATTAGTGAGCGCATTCAGACACTGGCTCCGTTCTTACAACTCGATAAAGACCCTTATCTGGTCATTGATAATGATCGTTTCTATTGGATACAAGATGCTTATACCACCTCCAATAAGTACCCCGTTGCCAAGCCTTCGGACAATGAATTTTTAAACGGCAAACAAAACTTTAATTACATTCGGAATTCCGTCAAAATTATCGTTGATGCTTATGATGGTGATGTTGATTTCTATATTTCAGATCCTGCCGATGCGTTAATTCAAGCTTACAATCATGCCTACCCTGGGCTCTTTAAAAGTCTTGACCAAGTACCCACCGAGCTCAAAAAGCATTTACGTTATCCGCGCGACCTGTATTATCTACAGATGAAAACGTATGCTAAATACCACCAACAAAGCCCTGAACTCTTCTATGAGCAAGCAGAAACATGGGCTCAAGCTAAAGTACGAGGCGAACCGGTTCAACCTTATTACCAAACCATGGACTTTGGTAACTGTAACGACACTGAAGAGTTTGTGCTCATTGAGCCCATGACACCGGTTAACCGCACCAACTTAAGTATGATTGGAGTAGCCGGCACTATGGATAAAGCGACCTGTAACGGCACCTACAAACCTGGCATTACTATTTACAAATTTGGTAAAGATATTCAAGTAAATGGCCCGGCTCAAATTGAAGCCTTAACGCAACAAGACCCAGAAATTTCTGCACAATTTACGCTGTGGGGACAATACGGTTCTGCCGTTGAAATGGGGCGCATGATTATTTTACCGATGGGGCATACCGTACTGTACGTACAACCGATTTATATTGCTTCCACTAAAGATAAAATGCCTCAACTAACCCGAATTATTGTTTCTATTGGAAACGAAACCATCATGGACACCACGTTATGGTCAGCCTTTAACCGCTTAAAACAAATATTCATGAAAAATGCGGCTGAAAGTGATGGCACAGAAACACCACGATCGATCATAACTCGCTAAAACCCTTTCATGAACAAGCGCCCCAGCAAGAACAGGGGGGCTTGTTCAGATAAGCGTTTATTCCTCAAAGCCTTTCGCAGAGTCACGCCATCAACATTTCGGTCATCATCCCCACCTATAATCGCGCCGCCTTATTAAAAAGAGCGTTATTGTCTGTCTTAGCACAAACATGCCCGCCTTTTGAAATCATCGTGATTGATGATGGTTCAACGGATGACACCGCCCAAATGATGGAACAAGAGTTTCCAGCCATCCCGTATCATCACCAAGAAAACCAAGGTGTTAGTCAGGCAAGAAATACCGGTATACTCAAAAGTACCGGTGACTGGTTAGCGTTTTTAGATTCAGATGATGAATGGTTACCCGACAAACTCAACCAGCAAACATTGGCCTTACTTTCAAACCCCACGTTTAAAGTCTGCCATACCGAAGAAATTTGGATACGTAATCAGGTTCGTATTAATCCACCTCGTCACTATGCAAAACAAGGTGGTTGGTTGTTTAAAGCCTGCTTACCCCTGTGTGCTATTTCTCCCTCAACGGTGCTCCTTCATCGCTCCATATTAACGGACGTTGGGGTCTTTGATCCGCAACTCCCTGTGTGCGAAGACTATGATTTATGGTTAAGAATCAGTGCTAAATATCCGGTTTTATTAATCGAAGACGCACAGATTAAAAAACACGGAGGCCATGCAGACCAACTGTCTCAAAGCCTTTGGGGGATGGATCGGTTTCGGATTCAAGGCTTAGAAAAAATCATCCTAACCGAACAATTATCGGAAGAAAATCAACACGCCGCTATCCAGATGTTACTTAAAAAAGCCGACATCTACCTGAAAGGACTCAACAAGCGCGGCAAATTAACAGAAGCGGCTTATTATCAAGACTTACTCACCCGTTACGCTGTCTATGACCGCCACTAAAATACTTCGTGCACACTGTTGACCAATAGCACTTGTTTTAAGAGAATACGCGAATGATCACTCAAACCATGATTTGTCATCCTAAGACGCCCGCCCCCTTCATCCACAGCTTACACGTGCATGTTACGTATCAAGCGCAGCTCGGCTTGCGTTTATACTATGACGTCAAGGGTGACTTAGCGCAACTGAAGTGTCCAAGCACTCAACCGTCTCAGGCCGTTGATGGTTTATGGCAACACACCTGTTTTGAAGTCTTTATCGCAATCCCCAATGACGACCGTTATTATGAGTTTAACTTTTCACCGTCAACAGAATGGGCGGGGTATGCTTTTAGCGATTATCGAACTCGGCAAACAGCTGACTATGTGCCACAAACGCCGACCCTAAAAATCACGCAAGCCGCTGAGTGCTTACAATTAGAGGCCTTTATTTCCGCAGATGACTTACCCCTACTGGCGGGTTTGTCTCCGCAAACTAACCTGCAATTAGGACTCAGCGCGGTCATCGAAGCACAAGCCGGCACCCTCTCTTACTGGGCATTACAGCATCCTGACGCACAGCCCAATTTCCATCATCGAGACAGCTTTATGTCTTTAGACCTCCTGAATAAATCTTAACACTATGAAATTTGGTATTGATCGCTTACTTGAAGAACCTCTCTTACGCCAACCTCTCATAGGTAAACGCTTGGCTTTACTGGCGCATCCGGCCTCAGTGACTCAAGATTTAACGCATTCCTTGGACGCTCTCGCTAAACTCCCCGAATTAACACTCAGTGCGGCATTTGGTCCTCAACACGGTTTGCGGGGTGATAAACAGGACAATATGATGGAGTCGCCGGATTTTATGGACCCCCAACTCGGTATTCCTATCTTTAGTCTCTACGGGGAAGTGCGACGCCCGACCGCCGCTATGATGGACACCTTTGATGTCTTATTAATTGATTTGCAAGATTTAGGCTGTCGGATCTACACCTTTATCACCACCTTACGCTATCTATTAGAAGCGGCCGCACAGCACCAGAAAACCGTCTGGATACTCGACCGACCCAATCCCGCGGGCCGTCCGATTGAAGGCCTTAGACTGCGTTCAGGCTGGGAAAGTTTTGTCGGTGCAGGAACATTACCGATGCGACATGGCTTAACCATGGGAGAATTGGCACACTGGTTTATTGATACCTTAGTCCTAAAGGTCGATTGCCAGGTTATTACCATGCAAGATTGGCAACCAGACACCGCACCCGGTTACGGCTGGCCTTTGTACGATCGAACTTGGATTAATCCCAGCCCGAATGCCCCCAACCTTTGGATGACCCGCTGTTATGCCGGCACCGTGATGCTAGAAGGCACGACACTCTCTGAAGGACGCGGCACCACTCGCCCCCTTGAAATCTTTGGTGCGCCCGATATGGATGCTCATCAGGTCATTAAAACCATGCAGAACTTAGCTCCGCAATGGTTAACAGGTTGTCGTCTGAGAGAGTGCTGGTTTGAACCCACTTTTCATAAACATGTCGGCAGTTTATGCTCAGGCGTTCAAATTCATGTTGAAGATCACGCCTACCAACACGATCAATTTCAACCGTGGCGCTTACAAGCCTTAGCCTTTAAAGCCTTAAGGCAGTTACAACCGGATTATCCGCTATGGCGGGATTTTCCCTATGAATATGAACTGGATCGCCTAGCCATTGATGTGATTAATGGCTCAAGCTTATTACGCGAATGGGTTGATGATGCCGCTGCAACCCCTCACGATCTTGAGGCCATCACCCGCCCAGATGAAACCTCATGGGCGCAAGAGCGTTTAGCCTATTTATTGTATTAACACAAAGCCCTGTTACACTCACTCTATTAATCACTGACATTAAAAAAGACACTATGGACGTAATCCAACGCATTGCTGAAGAATTATCTGTTAATAGCAAACAAGTTAAAGCGGCTGTCGCTTTACTGGATGAAGGAGCGACAGTGCCTTTTATTGCTCGGTATCGTAAAGAAATTACCGGCGGTTTAGATGACACTCAATTAAGAAATCTAGAAGAACGCTTACACTATTTACGCGAACTGAATGAGCGCCGAAAAACTATTTTAGACAGTATTCGCTCACAAGATAAACTAACCACTGAACTCGAAAAAGCCATCAACGACGCGGACACTAAAACACTACTCGAAGATCTCTATTTACCGTACAAACCAAAACGTCGCACCAAAGCTCAAATTGCCCGCGAAGCCGGTTTGGAACCGTTAGCTGATGCCATTTTAGACGATAGAAGCCTAATACCTACCGATATAGCGCTCACCTACCTGAATCCAGACCTAGGGATTATTGATGCTGCGACCGCCTTAGAGGGAGCACGGCAAATCATCATGGAACGTATTTCTGAAAATGCCGAACTACTCGCCGAACTTAGAGAACGGGTCTGGCAAAAAGGCATCGTACACGCCAGCGTTATTCCAGAAAAAGAAACGGTCGCCGAGAAGTTTAAAGACTACTTTGATTACCAAGAGGCGATTAATAAAATACCTTCTCATCGAGCTTTAGCACTGTTTAGAGGACGTAATGAAGATTTATTATCCATTACCCTTAAACCCGGCCCTGAAGATAAAGAAGAACATCTACTCTGTGCGCAATTTGTGTCTCAACATCTTAACGTCACTGACACCCAAAAATCTGCTGACGCTTGGTTAGCAGAAACCGCACGCCTGGCTTGGAAAATAAAACTGTTTACCCGCATTGATTTAGATCTCAAACTTAGACTTCGCGAGGCAGCAGAAACCGAAGCGATTAAAGTCTTTGCTAACAATTTAAAAGATTTATTACTCGCCGCACCAGCAGGTTCCAAGACCACCATGGGTCTTGATCCGGGTATCCGCACCGGTGTTAAAGTCGCTGTCATTGATCCCACCGGCAAAGTCTTAGCCACCGACACGATTTATCCTCACCCCCCTAGAAAACAATGGGATGAATCGATTGCTACCTTAGCTAAATTAATAGACAAACATCAAGTCTCTCTAATCAGTATTGGTAACGGTACGGCGTCCAGAGAAACCGATCAATTGGTGGCGGATATTATGAAACAACATAAAGCGCTGACGTTTACTAAAATAACGGTCTCAGAAGCAGGCGCTTCCGTGTATTCAGCTTCAGAATTAGCCGCTAAAGAGTTCCCCAATTTAGATGTCTCCATTCGCGGTGCCGTTTCCATTGCAAGACGCTTGCAAGATCCTTTAGCCGAACTCGTTAAGATTGATCCTAAATCGATTGGTGTGGGTCAATACCAACATGACGTAAACCAATTTCACCTCGCCAAAGGGCTTAATATCGTGGTTGAAGATTGCGTTAATGCTGTGGGTGTAGATGTCAATACCGCCTCGGTGTCTTTACTGAAACAGGTCTCTGGTTTATCCGCTAGCGTCAGTGAAAATATCGTGGCATTTAGAGATTTGAACGGCCCCTTTGCCAATCGGAAACAACTTAAAAAGGTTCCCCGTCTGGGTGATAAAGCCTATGAACAAGCCGCCGGCTTTCTTAGAGTGATGAATGGAGATAATCCTTTAGATGCCTCTGCCGTCCATCCAGAAGCCTACCCTGTGGTTGAGGCAATTATCAGTACCACCGGTAAATCTATTCGTGATCTGATTGGACAAAGTAGCTTCATACGAAGTTTAAATCCAGCGAACTATACCAATGAACACTTCGGCTTACCCACCATCACCGACATCTTACAAGAATTAGAAAAACCCGGTCGAGATCCAAGACCTGAGTTTAAAAGCGTTGAGTTTAAAGCGGGGATTGAGAAGATATCTGATTTAAAACCCGGTATGCGCTTAGAGGGTGTGGTCACCAATGTGGCTAATTTTGGCGCCTTTGTGGATATTGGTGTGCATCAAGATGGCTTAATCCATATCTCACATTTATCAGATACGTTTATCAAAGATCCTAGAGAAGCCGTCAAAACAGGTGACATGGTTCATGTTAAAGTGCTGGAAGTGGACGTGGAACGAAAACGTATTTCCTTATCCATGAAATCGACGACCGATAATGAAATCATTGCAGTTCGACCCGAACGGACTAATCAAAAAATAGCTCATAAACCCAAACCCGCGCCCGTGCAACAAAACTCGATGGCCAATGCTTTTGCAAAAGCCCTTAAAAAATAAAGCAGACCCAAAAACAATGTGCCGAATCACGATCGGCACATTTACACGCTTTTATTCATCTATCCAGAGACAAGTCCTCAAGATTCCGTTGATTTTTCTACCCGAGTACGAAAGCCGACCGGCATTTCTAAGCTGGTTCTATCCCAACCTTCCATATCTAAAATTTCATCTAAACATTGCTCCATCAATTGATGCGCCTGCTTGGTGACTTCAGCAATACGTTGGTGAACTTTTATATGTACATCACTTTCTGCCGGCATATCCATACAAGTGTTTTGATAATCAAATAATTTTCGTAAATTAGTGATTTGCATACTAATATGCACCGGACAGGCACAGGTATACAACGTGGCTTGATTATTAATCAATGCCAATTGTAACGCCGTAAATTTATTTTCAAGTTTCACCCCTTTCTCCTCATTTAAATAGTTTAACGACTGGCTATTGGTTGTTATTTTTATATGTGACACACTTGCAACTGACCATTATTGCAACGGTTATCATATCGCTATTGCATCATAGAATCATTAAAGACGATAAACTAATCGATGCGTGCTTAAAAAGTAACTTAACAGTTTAATACTAATCTATTGATATAATTAATAATTATATATGGTAAACTGCCGATATATTTTATACTAAACGACCTGTATTACTTTAAAATTAAATGCTTAAAAATCCGTCAAAACGTCTTTCTGTACTCCTGACCAGCGCTATCTTTATCGGTGAATTTATCATCATGATAGCCTTTGAACGGTGGCTACCAAACCTATCTGTTCAACTAAGCTCCTTATTTGATGCGACGTTATTAATCCTCATTACGGTACCTTTATTACAGCAATTCTTAATAAAACCAATCACTAAATTATTCGATCAACTACAACAAGCAAAAGACGAGATCCGCATTAATGCCCAAGCCTTTGAAACTGAAGAAGGTATTATCATTACTGATGAGCACTTTAAAATTGTACGCGTCAATAAAGCCTTTGAAAAAATAACCGGCTTTAAGCAACATTTCACCCTTGGTAAATCGATTAATCAATTCAAAGCCAAAAAAATTGATACCAACATTGAACACGACATCTATCTTAGTTTACTTAAGACGGGCAGTTGGTCAGGAGAATGTAACGGCATTAAAGTCGATGGTCGTGAGTTTCCCAGACAAATGTCTATTTCTGAAGTTAAAAATGAACAGGATATTTTAAGCGGCTATGTCTATATTTTTTCTGACATTACCGCTCGAAAAGAACATGAAAAGAAGATTTATCAATTAGCCTATTTAGATCCCATTACTAAGCTCCCTAATAGAGAAAAACTCTTTCTTGATATTGAACAAAGCTTTCTAGTGTCTCAACAATCAGGCGAATATGGCGCCTTAATTGTCTTAGAATCGGATAACTTTAAAGTACTCACCAATGCCAATAGTTACTTAGTGGGTGATCTTTTTCTGAAGAAAATAGCCTTACGTCTACTAAAAATTATTCCCAATACCTACCGTATTTATAAAATACATGGCAACGAGTTTGCGATACTCCTTGAAAATATAGACCCTGACGTACAAACAGCCGCTAGCAACGCCCGGTCTATTGCCAACCTTATTGACTCAAGTTTCTTATCTGCTTTTAGTATTAATGAATATGAACACCGCTCTACGGTGAGTATTGGCGTTGCCCTCTTTAAAGGCCATAGCCTTTCTACCGAAGATTTACTAAAGTCAGCGGAAATTTCCTTGCATCACGCCTCGTTTATTGATGGTAATAGCACCACCTTTTTTGATAAAACCTATTCTGAAAAAGTGGCCAAAGATGCGCGTCTTGAACATGATCTACATGCTGCTATTCAAAACAAAGAATTAGAGTTTTATTATCAGATTCAAGTAAATAATGACATCAAACCCATCAGTGCTGAAGCCTTAGTGCGATGGAACCACCCCAAACTGGGTTTAATTTCACCACTGGAATTTATTCCACTTGCCGAACAATCTTTTTTGATTATTGAAATAGGCAATCATTTACTAGATATTGCTTTTCAGCAACTGCTTAAATGGGGGGATAATGACAGCACTAAACATCTAACTCTGTCCGTCAATGTCACCGCAAAACAATTTAATAAACCTGATTTTGTCTCAACGATTAGAGAATTATTTAAAAAATATCCCATTGATCCCACTAAGTTAACTTTAGAATTAACCGAGAGCATTAACGTGATTGATTTAGAATATGTCACTGATAAAATGCACCATCTTAAGGACGAATTTCATATCCGCTTATCTTTAGATGATTTTGGGACTGGCTATTCCTCATTGATCTATTTACAGAACATGCCCTTTGATGAAATCAAAATTGACCAAGGCTTTATTTTTAATATTATTTCCAATAAAAATGATGCCAGCTTAGTGCAATCAATTATTGCCTTAGCCAAAATTTATAATTTTGAAGTCATCGCAGAAGGCGTAGAAACAAAAGCGCAGTTTGATTATTTACGCGAAATAGGTTGTGATAATTATCAAGGCTATTTATTCTCTAAACCGATTCCTATCGATCACTTCCAAAACTTAATGACTCATAATTTAAGTCATTCACTACACTAAGATAACCTTGACCTTAGCACGCTGACTTAACTAATAGGCTCCACACTAAAACTCTCGGGTGCTTCGCCACGCTGATGTTTTTTCCACATCGTTAAATAGGCCGCCTCAATATGTCGACAAAATCGAGGTGTATCAAATAAAGATTGGCTCTGCCGATTGCGACTTAATTTAGCCCGAAGTGCGGCTAATAAGTCGGGTTGAGTCGCCAACTTAACAGCCATCGCTTCATAAGCGTCCAAACTATCAGTCACTAACTCAGGTAAATCTAAGGCATGCAATAAACTACCGGCCATACGCGAGGCAAAGGCTTCACCAGAACAGGTCAACACTGGCAAACCCACCCACAACGCATCACTCGCCGTCGTTCCTGCATTAAATGGCAAGGTATCTAAAAATAAATCGGCCACTGGATAACGGGCTAAATACTCTTGATAAAACACTTTTTTAGCAAAGACTAAGCGCTCTGGATCAACCTGTCGCTTGAGAGCTTCTGCTTTAAGATGCTCCTCAACTAAGTCATTATCTGCCAACAACCACAAGGTGCTATCGGGTACTGCTTTTAATAGCCGCATCCAGATTTCAAAAAAAACCGGGGTGACTTTATAGCTGCCATTAAAAGAGCAAAACACAAAGCCCGTCTCTTTTAAGCCCATGTCAGTACGGGTTGGTATTTGCGTAGGCTGTAAACGTTTACTGTCATTGACCTGATAGCAATCCGGTAAATAAACTACTTTTTCAGTGTAATAGTCTTGATACTGCGTGGGTACACAATACGGATCAGCGATAATATAATCCATATACTCCAAGCCCATGGTGCCCGGATAACCTAAATAATTCACTTGAATAGGCGCGGGCTGATAGCTAAAAATAGCGGTTCGACTTTGTGCCGTAAAACCCATCAAATCAATGGCAATATCAATGTCCAAGTCTTTAATTAACGCCGCAACCTCCTCATCACTTTTTGCCGTGGCGTCAATAAACTGATCAAAGGCTTGAACGACTCTTAAACCCAAACTTGTTGTTGTTGACGGTTGCAGTGAAATAGCCATGATTTCAAAACGATCACGATCATGCAATTCAAATAACTCTACCATTAAAATAGACACGGCATGCTCTCTAAAATCACCGGAAACATAAGCCAAACGTAACTTATCAGACTTCTTTTTTAGAACGCCCTTGGGATATGTCCCTAATCGCGGATAATGGCGCTGTCCAAACAAGGCCGCGCATTGTTGTTGTTCTTGTGCAGAAGCGGAAACCCCTAAAAAGGATAATGGTTTATAACCATCTTGTCCCTGTTGAATAGCGCGAATCACTTGAGTTTTATGCTCAAAATAATCCGTCCAATCACAACAATATTGCCGCGCATAAAACAAAGCACCTAAGGCCTCTTCATGTCCCGGCTTCAATAACAAAGCTTGCTGATAATGGAAAATCGCCGGCGCTATTTTTTTAAGCCGCTTTAAAATATGCGCTAAATTACAATGGGCATCCGCAAAATCAGGCTTCAGGGCAATGGCTTTTTGGTACTGAACCATCGCCTCCTCAAAACGCTTCATACTATTTAAGGTCGCACCCAGATTATTATAAAAATCCGCATAATTCGGTTTAAGAGCAATCGCTTTTTGATATTGCACAACGGCTTCAGGCAATTTGTGTTGGGCTTTTAATAGATTGGCTAAATTACCATACGCTTCAGCATATTGACTGTTCAAAGCAATGGCTTTTTCAAAATAACCCAGCGCGTCAGAGCGTCTATTATTTTCTTGAAGCGCCACCGCTAAATTATTATAGGCTTCCGCATAGTCTGGATTTAAAGCAATCGCCTGCTGATACTGACTGATTGCCTCGTCATACCGCTTTCGATCTCTAAGGATATTACCCAAATTGTTATACATATAAAAACTGGGCTTAAGCTGTATAGCCTGAGTGATTAACTCAAGCACCTGGTCTACCTGTCCAGCTTGATGCAAAGCAACGCCTAATAAATGCAATGCTTCACTGTGCCGGGGATGATTTTGAATGATTTGCCGATAAAGTGTTATTGCTTGAGACAAATGGCCTGATTGATGACTTTGTAAAGCCGTTGAAAACCATTGCGTTATTAATGTCTCAGGAACCTTAAGTTCGGTTTCAGACTCAACCTTAGCTGTCTCAATTTTTTTCAATAAACAACAGTGTTTATATTTTTTCTGACTACCACAGGGGCAGGGGGAATTACGGCCAATTTTTTCTAACGTCATTTAATTTAAAGGGGCAGAGGAGGTTAGTTTTATAAGTCACTTTATAACACTTTTACCAACAGATCACATTATTTTAGCACCTCTATGCGCTAATGCCTGACGTCTCGCTGTTACACCTAGACCGCTAGCAAAGCTTAAGGGACGTCTATCGCTCAATCCTACGAAGAAATGATACGCTAAGAGACGACTATAAGATCGTAACCCGGTTAGTCATGCTATTAACGTCGTCTTTTTAGAAAGACATTATGTCTTGCTATTATTTCAAGCCCTCACCCTTTCAAGCACTGACCTCACGGTATTGTTGGACGATCCCTAGCCATTGATACTAGACGGCAAGCTATCCTGTTATGAGTACATTAAAGCCTTGATAGACGACACTCAGGCCATCATAGATTGCATAAACTGCATTCAAGACAGGTATTAACACGCCAACGGCGCCGTATAAATATTTAATAAATACTCATAATATCATAAGGTTATATTTTAAATAGCCATTAAATAATAGTTTTATTAACTAGAAATCATTTAATATGTTAGAGTTATACAACGAGTCTGTTTTTAAGCTATTTTGTTAGGCTGGATGCACCCGCAAGGCCCAAGGAACACGGGCACCTCTTATGCAGTCGTGCCATTAAATACTGCACATTTCTCAAAAGCTTAACGTATTCCTTAGGATTATAACGATGACTTCAACTTACTATATGCCCATTTCTGACAGCGGCAAGGCTGATTTACTAAATCATTTAGCCTTTAATTTACCGCAATACCAAACCTTACTTAACCTGAGTGAAGAAGACCTTAATGGAATCATGCAGGATTCTATTGGCTTTAAGTTTGCCCTACAATCAATGGATATCATGCAGGCCAATGCCAAATCTTGGACGGCTTATAAAAATGAAATACGTGATGGGGTCTTAGGCCTTGGAACCGCCGCATGGCCTATTCCGCCCTTATTTATCGAACCATGTCCGACTGCGGTATTACCGGGCGTTATGCCAAGATTAAGCACCTTGGTCGCCCAAATTAAAGCGAATAAGAATTACACGCTCACCGTAGGTGAAGATTTGTGGCTGGTAGGTACACACCCTACCATTGACCCAAATACCTGGAAACCCAACCTAATCCTACAAATTAAAGCCGGACACCCCATTATTATGTGGACTAAAGGCGATGCCAGTGCCATTGAAATATGGGTAGATCGTGGCGATGGCGCTAACTTTATTTTACTCACCATCAATACCGAACCCCATACTCTTGATAACTCACCTTTACCGGCTTTAGGGACGAGTGCTACGTGGAAATACAAAGCTATTTACCGCTTACATGATGAACAAGTTGGCCAGTGGAGTGATGTTTGCAGTATCGCTGTCGGTGGCTAGTTTAAAATAAACCAAGAAAACAGGCATAAAAAAACCCTCTAAGTCAAAGACTTGAGGGTTTTTTTTAAACTTTATTGAAGCTAGATCTACCCGTGGAGGCTGCGGGCGGAGTCGAACCGCCGTAGATGGCTTTGCAGGCCACTGCATAACCGTTTTGCTACGCAGCCATATCGGAGAAATAAAAAAGCCGCGATAGTTCGCGGCATTAAATATATATTGG
>CAIPDT010000113.1 GCA_903863905.1 uncultured Methylococcaceae bacterium | reverse complement strand
TAAATTGCTTAATCCACGAAAGATAGGTATTCTCAGCACACAAGCTATAGTGCTTGAAGCGAATATTGTGGCGTACTTGATCGAGTGATTTTTTCTGTTGTGTGGGTGTCGTATTTGTTTGTATGCTTTGTCGCACTCATTTACGCTCTGGCTAGCATAAACAACAGGTTATATTAATTGATCATGATTATACGACCACTTACAATTATTATACGACAATTAATTTCGTATATATTACGTTGGGCGCAGGATAACCACTATTACACCATGATTCCAGATATAGTTCCTCCCACAGCAACACTACTCTTCATACTTGAATCACCTCATAAAGAAGAGTTGCAACATGGTTATCCCGCCAGTGGTAGAACGGGTAGGGAAATGAGCAAAATTATTTTGGGAAGAACTGACATCCCTCTTTCCTTAATCATTAAATGCCCTTGTATTTCAAGTTGTTTAAATACTTTTAACATGAATCATGCTGGGATAATGAATATTTCAACATCCCCTCTCCAAGAGAGCTGCTATTCTGGTCAATTTTCAAACCGTAAGCCATTAAATATGAACGCATTGAACTATGTTAGAAAAGATCTTCAAAAGGTATATCGCACTAACAGAAAGACCTTTCTGGATCCACAACACGAATCTGCTCAAAATCAGATTTTCCTAGATTTTCAAAAACGATTAGATTACGTTATCAACAAAAACAATATTTCTAAAATAGTCCCATGCGGTCATTTTGCTAGCTATTTTTTTAATTTGTATTGTAACGAAAGCACAAGCATGGCGAATATAACCATCATTAATAATGTACCTCATCCTGCTGTAACAGGGGGAGGATGGAGCAATCTACCTTCAACAATTGCTGCATCGCTTCAGGCATTACATTTACCTTAATTGTGGTTGCAAACCCATCAAATATTTAAAAACCACACCTAACTCAACGTTCCAGCGGAGTTTCGCTTACGCTTCGCCCGCTGAACGTTGTGTTAGCGTTTTCAGAGGATAACCAATGAGCTTGGAAGATAAATTGACCGCATGGACAAAACCTTCGAGTGACACTGAACAGGATAAGCAGGATAGAACGGAGCGGATGATTTGCCAAGCCATAGATTCACATGTGGCATTCAACAACTGCTCGTTGAAGGTTTATGCGAAAGGGTCTTACGCTAACAATACGAATGTTCGTTCAGATAGTGACGTAGATATAGCTGTTGAATACACGGATGTTCAATATTGGGAAGAATCTGAAAAAGGCAACTACCCACCAAGCGAGCCATACGAGGGGATTTGGACTCCCGCAAAGCTTAGAGCCGAGCTTCTTGCAGCTATGAATGCAAAATTTCCTGGGCAGGTAGACTCTTCGGGTTCTACTGCAATACAGATAAATTCTAATTCGGCGCGTGTAGATGCCGATGTGGTTCCATGCTTCAGCTATCGATACTACATGAAGTACGAATCGAGAGATGGAACAAAAATATTCAAGACTGATGGCAGCAGTATTGTTAATTATCCAGCACAACAATTAGAAAATGGGAAAGCCAAGAATACGCGAACTGGTTATGCCTATAAAAAAGGAGCGCGTTTGTTAAAACGTATTGAAAATGCAATGGCAGAAGATGGAACATTTCGTGAGCTACCGTCCTTTTTTATGGAGTGTTTAGCCTACAACTGTCCAGACGATGCATTTGCACACCCAACGTGGACTGAATGCCTTCGTGCCATGCTTTTTCATATCTGGGATAACCTTCAGGGTGATGAGCCAACATCGGGACGCTGGATGGAAGTGAACGAATGCTTTTTCCTGTTTAACTCGAATCAAAAATGGACTCGTTCGGATGGACGCGAGTTTGCTAAAGCGGCTTGGAATTACTTTGGATTCAAGTAATGCGTAATGTCACACTTAAAAGTTCACTGTATCTGCTAGTGATAATTTCAGCAGTCGCTTGGTTTTCTCTCGCTTACTTTTGCGAGCTAGATTTGTCGAAAGTAAAAGACTTTTTCGGGCTTATCCCAACAGTCGTGACTATTGACCTTCTGGTAGTGACAGTGTTTGTTAAGTGGGGCTGGAAAATTAAAATATTTAGAGGTTGGCTTGTTCCTTTTCCAAATTTGAACGGAAGCTGGGTAGGTTTTATACATTCAGATTGGAAAAATCCAAGAACGGGCGAAAGGCCGCCTCCTATACCTGTAATGCTGACTGTGAACCAGTCCTTCTTCCATATTAGCGGCATGATGCGAACAAGTGAAATGGAGAGTTCTTCGTATTCCGAGGGTTTTCTTATAGACTCTGATCGGCAGATAAAAAATGTTGCATATTCTTATACTAGCAAGCCTAGGCTGAGTTTGAACGAAAGGAGTATCCCCCATGATGGAACAGCAGTGTTCCAGATCATTGAGAAGCCAAAACAAAAGCTGGTAGGCAGGTATTGGACGGAAAGATTAACAAAAGGGGAAATAATTCTTGGGTATCACTCAAAAAAACTTTTAGAGGAACTTCCAGAAGACTTGGGCGAACATCCCGTAACAGAAAATGAAAATAAACGCTAACAAGGCGCTGCACCGGACGGCAATTCCGCTACGCTCCATTGCCGCCGGTGAGCTTAAAGTAACAGGGTCATAAAGTAACAGGGTCATAAAGTAACAGAGTCATAAAGTAACAGGGTCAGAGTCAATGCCAGTAAGTTAAGGTGCAACACTATAATTATAAAGCGCTTTTATAGGCTGTAAAATGAATGTCATTCTTAATATTTTTCAAAAGTCTTGGCGCAGACCGCCCCTCTCTAACGGCTTCTATTGTTTTGGCGATGTATCTAATAAGTCGATTAATATCACACAAAAATCCGTCAATTGAATGCCGGATAAAATAGGAGTAAAGGGGTCAAGGGAGGGAGTAAAGAGGGCAGAGTAAACTTAAATATAGCAATGCGAATTAAGAACTAATACATTAAGAAACACTCTCATCCTGATCATTAACATCTATTAATTCTTGTCCAATCACAGCCAACCGATACTTCTGTAATCGGCTATTAGGTTTATCAGGGAAGGTCATTTCGATAAGTTGCATTCCTAACAAGCGTTTAATTTGTTTATGAAGCTCACCTGAAACGGTTTTGTAACCTAGATATTGAGCTAACGCTAATTTATCAACATCTTCCTCTTGCAGTTTAGATATTACCTTAACTGCTAATGCCGAATTTAGTTGGGCTTCTAATTTTAACTCGGGCCGCGACTTAGGCCGCCGCTCAAGTTGCTTAGTAAGAGGTTTTATAGTTCGCAACACAAAAAAATAAGTTCCCACAACCGAATAATTAAGCGCACCCGCACATACCTATTTCAATATGCACGCTACGTTGTTTACAAAATAGGAGCACTGCGCCTTTAGGAAATACGCGCAACGAGCAGACTAATTATCACTGAAATAGCCCGTCATGACAAACAGAGTTATCGAAAATTGGCGTAACCAATACCCTGAATCAGCTTTTTGGGAAACTGAGGCAGGAGCTGCGTGGTTAAAACGACTGGTGATTGCCGTACTTTACTCGTTCGGTATGGAGTGCCACGTCGGCGCTGATAAATTAGCTACGTTTTTTAAGTTAACTTGGGCCGAAGGGATGACGAGACAATTTCATCGTAGCTCTTCAGCATACCGAATTCTAATGAGTGTATGGGCTATTTGTTGTAAAAAGGTCTCTAAAAGTTTTTGTTGCTCTGGCAAAAATATCCGACGTAAGTTAATAGGCAATACACCTAATACACAGATGACTTCTGCATTAAGATGAATCGGAAAATATATCCCTTGAGTCCCGGGTAAAGTATGCGTACCAAACCCTGCAATTTCATTATGATCAAAGACCCACTGCGCCACATCTCGATCGGCGTTGATAAAAGATTCAGAAAGCGGCTTGTTGGAAGGCAAGACCATTCGACCATTTCTATTCGGAAACATGATGACACTGGGGCATTTAAACTCGGCATACAGATGTTTAACGGCAATATGTAACACTTCTTGCTCGGTCCGACTATTACACAACTCTTTGGTAAGTAAATATAGCAGGGTAGAGCGTTGTTCTCGTTGTGCCATTATTTTTGCCTGAAACCTCACCTTAGTCATTAAATTACTGATGACTAGGCTCACTAATAGCATCACATTCAATACAACCAGATACTGAATATCAGCCACTGCAAAACTGTAATACGGCTCGACAAACAAGAAATCAAAACTAGCCACCGCAAATAGGGAGGCTAAAATAGAAGGGCCTAAACCAAAACGACTAGAAACAAAGACCACACCTAACAAATAAATCATGACCAAATTAGAAAGATCAACATGACTAAACATCACTTGATCAACGGCAGAGCATAAGGCTATTAAAACTAAAGCACGGGCATAACTCCCATAAGGGATTTTGACTTTAGCAATAAGATTTTGCTTTAAACTGGATAACGAATTTTTAGGGTTAAACACTTCGGACTCGGCAGTAAACTCCTCCGCCTCATCGGTTTTTAAACTGCTTAACAGATAGATATTGATATTTTGAGCTTTTACAATTAAGTCATCGACTAGGGAGCCGAATAACTTTCTTCTCCATCCCCGCCGACTCGACTTGCCAATAATAATTTTATTGATATTCCGTTCACTACAGAACCGGATTAAAACCTCGGTGATATCGGTGGCACTAAAAGTGATCGTTTCTGCACCCAATTGTTCGGCTAATCTTAAGGTGCGTAAAATATTATCCTTTTGTTCGGGTGACAATGTCTGTGCTTTGGGCGTCTCAACATACACCACATACCATTCTGCATAGAGTCTAATTGACAGTTGTTTGCCGGCTCGAACTAAGCGTTCTGCCAAGTCATTTGGGCCGATACTCACCACAATCTTATCACTGACTTGCCAGACTTCTTGAATGGCATTATCTTCTCGATAATCAATCATTTGAGCATCAACACGACTGGCTGTTTGCCTTAAAGACAACTCGCGTAAGGCGATCAGATTACCCTTCCGAAAAAAATGATTAACGGCTTCTTTTGCTTGTTGAGGTAAATAGATTTTACCGTCTCTTAGCCGTTTTAATAATTCCTCGGGCGGCAAATCTACTAGCTCGACCTCATCCGCTTCTTCAAACACCGTATCAGGGACTGTTTCAAACACCTGAATTCCTGATATTTGTCGCACATCATCATTAATACTTTCTAAGTGTTGAACATTTAAGGCGGTATAGACG
>CAIPDT010000112.1 GCA_903863905.1 uncultured Methylococcaceae bacterium | reverse complement strand
TATCAATCGGAGCCGTCGGGGTACTGATCACACTTTCAGGGCTATTCAATAAATCGGTATAACTCACCTGAACGGTAATCGCTTTACCCACTTGATCTTGCGTTAACACCAAGCTTGAACCTGTTGCACCACCAATAGCCACATTATTTTCAAGCCATTGGTAACTTAAAGTTCCTAGACCATCCAAATCAGCCAAACTAGTTGTATCCGCCACCAGCGTTTCATTTTGAGCCGTGATACCCGTAATAACAACTTCACCCGAGGGCAAGTCATTGACCGGTGTAATTGCTACAGAGGCTTGAATCGCCGTAACTGATTCTGCTCCACTATTATCCAAAGCCACGACTGTAAAAGCGGGTAATGTGCCATTAGCATTAGCACTTGGTGTCCAAAAAGCTAAATGTATAGCATCTACTGTATTATTCGTCGTAGTATTCCAAGCTATGGCTGTTTCTAATGATGTACCGATCAATAAAACTCCTGAACTAACCGATTTAATTACAAACCCATCAACTGTGCCATCCAAATCACTCGCATCACTTTGGGTTTTTAGATTATCAAAACTAATGGTAATTTGAGTATCTTCATTACCCGCAGAGACTGGACCAATAAAACTAATCAAAGAAGGGGGGGTATTAGTAATTATTTGCGCTAGCACATCCGCCTGACTCCAAACTACACCATCACTAAACTTTATGTTCTGTACTTGATAGTCTAACCCGACAAAATAATTACTTAAAATCAGTTGATCAGTCACTCCATAACTAATCACCAAGTTATCGCCGACTCTATTTATCGCTGTAACATCAGTAGCAACCACATCAGTAAACTGAATGGTATCCGTATGACCTAAACTGGAATCATATTGATTAATCGTATCGACACCGTCACCTTTTGTGAAGATATATAGATCATTACCATTACCACCATCTAAAGTATCGTCTCCAAAACCACCATTTATATAATCATTCCCTGATGATCCCACTAAACTATCTGCCCCTACGGTCCCTAATTCAATTAACGATCCATTGGCAAATGTAAAAAATCCACTCTCTAACTGAGAAAGAGTAACCCCAAGTAGCAAGACATCATTTGAGCCGTATTGCACCCTCACATCACTTCCACTTTGAAGTAAATTTAATTCAGCTGCATTATATCCTGAGTCAAACATCAACAAATCAGCCGAACTAGGATCAACGGAGAAAGCGATTGACGAATTAAGTACATCAGAAAAATTATAGTTGGACATGATATTGCTCCTTGAAATTACGGATTGATGGTATCTATTAGTGATTGATTTTGTTCTGACACCGTATAAAAGCTATAGAGTTTTTTTATCGATTCATATTATCAACAATGATTAATACAAAGCTTAGTTTACTCATATTTAATAAGTTAGTAATCATCCATATAGATGATAATGCGTGTTACCCTAAAAAAAACATTGTTAAAGGTTAGATTCACTTTATACTCTTCAATTAACACAAAGTCTCTTTTAACATAATTTTTTAATGGGATATTTAAAAAACCTCTTAACTTATTGACCCACGTCAATTTATATTTCTCCAATAACTTTGACTACAAACTCTAACTATATAAATATATTTAACAAATTTTCCTTAGCATTACCATTGCGTAACCTATAAAAACTGAGTTATCATCACACTTGATATTTGTTATCAATTAATAAGGAAGTCCCTATGAACACCCTTAAAAGAGCATTGTATTTCATCCTTAGTGCCTTATTAATTGTAAGCCAAGACCTGATAGCCTCACCCGAAAACACGCCTTATCAGGTTTATATAGTGCCGCAATTATCACCCTTAGTGACTTATCAAGCTTGGACGCCCATTCTTGAAAAACTCGCTGAAAAAACGGGATTAAAGTTTGAACTGATTGTGCCACCTAATATTCCAGATTTTGAAAAAGATGTTAATAATGGCCTACCCGATCTAGCTTTCATGAACCCCTATCACATGACCATTGCTAAACACCGTCAAGGCTATATTCCTTTAGTACGTGATTCGGCCAATCTACTAGAAGGTAATATTGTCGTTCAGAAAGACAATCCTATTAAATCCATTAACGAACTTAAAAACCAGACCATTGCTTTTCCAGCACCTAATGCCTTTGCGGCCACATTACTGATTCGATCATTATTAGCCAAGCAAAACATACCCATCACACCACTCTATGCTAATACCCATAGTAATGTTTATCGCACCGTGGCTTTAGGTGATGTTTTAGCTGGCGGGGGTATCAAAAACACTTTTACAAGAGAGCCTTTAGACATACAACAACAATTACGCGTTTTATATACCACTCCTCGTTATGCACCACATCCTTTGGCTGCTCACCCAAGAATCCCTATAAAAATACGTCAAGAGATTAGCGCGGCTTTTATAAAATTAGCCAATGATTCAACAAATAAAAAAATTTTTGTCTCTATTCAAATGACAAAACCCATCGAAGCGAATTATCAAAAAGACTATAAGGTCATAGAAAAACTTAAATTCGAAACCACTTTAACCCGTGAAAAAAAGTGACATTTCGAGCTAAAAGTCTATTTATCAGACTCGCTACTGCAGGAAGCATAGGGTCTATTATCTCCGTTTGTACCTTAGGCGGATATATTTACTATGAGCAAAGTAACGCCGCTAAAAATGAATCTTATAAAGAATCTTATTTAATTACGAACGGACTCGCTACCAGTCTTGCGCCTTATTTTGTCATTAAAGATTATGCCAATATTGACCAAACGATTACCCAATTTACCAACTTCCCTAACCTAGATGGTCTATTAGTCATCACCAATACGGGTAAAACAATCATTGAAGCATCACTGGATATAAACAGTAATACTTGGATCTTTTCTTATTTGGCAGCAACGACTGCATTACCTCCCCAGAATCAATTTTCTAGCATTGAAAATAACCATATCATTGCTTGGCTACCCGTAACTGTAGGTGATACTCGTCTCGGTTGGGTAAGAACGCGTATTACTTTAGATCATATCTTTTGGACCCAAAAACAAATTCGCAATAAAACACTCTTAGCCTCGTTACTCTCCTTAATCTTATCTAGTTTAGTACTGCTCTTTTCTTTAAAACATCCGTTACGTCAAATCAACCATGCCACTGATTTTGCCAAAGAACTCCCTATAAACTTTGGCAAAATATTGGAAGACTCCAGCAATGTCAATGAAGTACACAATCTCATTCAAGCCCTGAATCAAACCTCAATGATCTTGTTACAACAAGATAACGAATTGAGGCGCTTAAATGAAAACATTAGCCTCACATTACATGCAATCCCTGACTCACTATTTGAATTGGACACCCAGGGCTTCATTATTAATCTCTGGAGTAATAAACTAACTCAAATAAGCCAACAAAGAAAAAAACTTATTGGCCGTCTTTTTCATCAAATACTGCTACCTGAATCTATTGAAATATTTAACAACGCTTTAAAAGAAGCTAGAAAAATCGGTATTTCTAGAAATCACGTCATTGAAACTAATTTAAATTATGAAAAAAGCTCCTTTGAGCTTTCAATTTCTTATCGAGCCACTAACAATCCCTTAGAATCTCGTTATTTTATTATTCCCCATGACATTACCGAACGGATTGAAGCCGAACAAAAATTACGTATTGCTGCAACGGTCTTTAACTCTCAAGAAGGCATGTTGGTCACTGATACTAACAATGTCATTCTTAGCGTTAACCCTACCTTTACACTTATTACAGGCTACAGTGCAGATGAAATTGTGGGACAAACGCCTAAAATATTACAATCCGGCAAACACGATATTCATTTTTATAAGTCGCTTTGGCGATCTATTCTAGCTACTGATCATTGGGAGGGTGAAATTTGGAATCGTCACAAACTTGGACACTTCTACTCTGTGCATATCACCATCACGGCGGTGAGAAATAAGTCAGAAGTTGTGACCAATTATGTGTCCACTATGATTGACATGACCGCCAGTAAAAAAGCTCATGACGAAATCGAACGCCTTGCCTTTTATGATTCGTTAACGGGTTTACCTAACCGACGCCTTCTTCTCGACCGCTTAAAACTAGCCTTAATTTCAAGTCAGCGCAACGATACAAAAGGGGCCATCATATTTATTGACTTAGATAACTTTAAAACACTGAATGATACCTTAGGTCATGATGTCGGCGATATCTTACTAATACAAGTAGCTAGACGCCTTGAAGAATGTCTTCGAGAATGTGACACCAAAGCGCGCTTAGGTGGGGATGAATTTGTAGTGTTATTAGAAGATCTGGATTCAGACGCCATCAATGCATTAATACAAACTGAATTAATTAGCAATAAAGTACTCTTCTCTCTTTCTCAGCCCTACGTACTGAATCATCACGCTTATAGAACCACACCTAGCATGGGAGTTACTTTATTTAAAGGCACGCAATTTTCTTCTGATGAGTTAATTAAACAAGCAGATATTGCGATGTATCAAGCAAAAACTGAGGGAAGAAATACCTTGCGTTTCTTTGACCCCAAAATGCAAGCCCGTATCAATGCCCGAGTCGCCTTAGAAAATGACTTGCATGTTGCCTTAGTAGAAAATCAATTTAGCTTGTATTATCAACCCCAAGTATTGCATAACCAAACAATTGACCAAGCTGAAGTTTTAATTCGTTGGATACACCCTCAGCACGGCCTTATCTCACCGGTTGATTTCATCCCGTTATCTGAAGAAACAGGTTTAATCATTGCTATTGGACAATGGGTTCTTGAAACTGCCTGTTTACAAATTCAACAATGGTCGAATCATAAAGAACCTAAAGCCATACAACTGGCCGTCAATATTAGTATTAGGCAATTTCGCCAACCCGATTTTGTAGAACATATACAGAAACTGTTAACCCGTCTGCAAATCAACCCCAATCTACTTAAATTAGAACTGACTGAAAGCCTAGTCATTGATGATATTAATGACACCCTAGATAAAATGCACGAACTAAGACACATGGGGGTACGTTTTTCTATGGATGATTTTGGAACCGGCTATTCTTCTTTGTCTAGCCTTAAGAAACTACCCTTTGATCAAATCAAAATTGATCAAAGTTTTGTGCATGATATTTTAACGGGCACTGATGACGCCATTATTGTTGAAACGATTATTTCTATGGCTAAAAGTATCGGTATAGAGGTTATTGCAGAAGGGGTTGAAACAGAAGAGCAACGTCTGTTATTGGCTCAATTAGGCTGTCAACTTTGTCAAGGCTACCTTTACAGTCAACCACTACCTATTAAAGCGTTTGAAAACTTTTTAATGCATCACTCTTCAAAGACCCCTTCTATTTAATCTCCTTCTATTTAAATCGATTTATCTTTTTTCGCTTTTGAATCCTTAGGTGGACGACCACTTCTAGGTTTATCAGATAAAGCATTCAAGCCTTGTTGCTCCCAACTATCTAACCATTTAGTTGCCGTTTGCCTACAGACACTAAATATTCGCGATAATTCTTGCACAGCCATACCCTCATTACTTAATAGAATGGCATGAGCTCTGTTTCTGTTTTGAAATCGAGGATGATGCTTCTTCATATCTTCAAGAAGCGCCTTTTCCTCATCTGTAACTCTTCTGACATAACGCATTATTTAAAAGTACCCACTTTAAATTACCGTTCCCAAAAAACAACATTAGCCATTAAATATATTAATACCTAATACTAACAAATAAAATACCTTAACATTTATATTTTGTTCAAATAGGATACAACATTAAAATAAAATGTCTATTTATTTTTAAAAACACACTTCCAAAACCACTGATTAACCGAAAGGACAGCACACGCTAAAAACCTATTAATCATAAATAATAAAAAACAAAATACAATTTAAACAGTAAGATAGATAACAAATATAAATTAATACATTAAATAACAAAATAATAAAACAGCGTTAAATAAATAATATAAAAATAAGTATTTTTACATTACAAATACGCACTTTATACCATGAAATATTTAACTATTTGTTAATTAAAAAATAAAACAACACGCTGTTGAATGATATTATTTAGCTTATCGAAGAAACACAAGGCAGATAAAACACAGCTAAAATGCCTAACCAGCACTAACACGCTGCTTTTGTAGCTAGTACGTATCACAAGAATTAATTGGTGACTTTAAAAAATAGAGGGGGATTGCAGAATGACTAGACCACGGCTAGAACAAACGCTAAACGCGCGTTAAGCCAGTGTTAAAACGAAAACGCCCCAGATACTGTTCAGTATCTGGGGCGTTTTAAGGATAATAAACCGAAGAGTTTACTCAATAAACGTCACGGACGTAACGCTTATCTTTTTTCAATTGATTCACATAATCAATCGCTTGTTGCTCTGACAATTGTCCATGCGTTGCTATAATAGTATGTAAGGCTTGATCAACGTCCTTAGCCATGCGATACGCATCACCACAGACAAAGAAATAACCACCCTGCTCTAACCATTGAAACAACTCCGCACCTTGCTCAAGCATACGGTCTTGCACATAAATCTTAGCCTCTTGATCCCTAGAGAACGCTAAATCCAACTGCGTTAATAAACCAGACGCTTGATAAGCCTCTAACTCATCACGATAAATATAATCAGTGGCCGCGTTTCTATCACCAAAGAACAACCAATTTTTGCCGGTCGCTTTTCTAAACGCCCGTTCTTGTAAAAAGGCTCTAAAAGGTGCAATCCCCGTACCAGGCCCCACCATAATCATCGGTAAGGTATTATCTTCAGGCACCCTAAATACTTTATTAGGCGTAAAGAAACAAGGCACTGGTGTATCAGACACCACTAAATCTGCCAAGAAGGTAGAGCACACGCCTTTATGACCTCGATTATGAGCATCATAACGCACACTGGCGACCGTTAAATGCACGGTGTCAGGATGTTGCTTGCCACTTGAAGAGATTGAATAGGCTCGATGCTGCAAAGGCTTTAGCAATGACACAAATTCCGTCGCGGCAAAATCACAACCCGGATTTTGCACCAACAAATCTAACGTATCACGGCCCCATAAATAATCAGACAACGCGTCTTTATTACCTGAGGTTAATAAACCATTCAACTCTTGATTACCCGAACGAGTCGCAATGTCCTCTAACAAATCCTTACTCGGCGTTTTGATTTCAAAATGAGCCCGTAAAGCCGTCTCAAAAGATACCCATTCGCCATTAACAAAGACTTCTTCATGACCTTCACTGCCCAAGGTTGCCAGCAGTGTTGCGACTAACTCAGGACAATTAGCAGGGATAACACATAAGGCGTCTCCGGCCTCATAACTCAGCCCTGAACCGGCAATCGATACTTCATAATGACGAGTTTCTTTAGAAGAAGACGCGTCTGTTAATAAGCGATTGGCGACTAACTGTGCAGGGAATGGGTTTTTACGATGATATTCAGGCTTATCATTTGCTTTAGGCTCGGTCTCTACACTCACTGCGCCATGACCATCCGCCAATTGTGGCACAACCGCAGAAATCCAAGCCGCCGCAGGTTCTTCAAAATCGACATCACAATCAACTCGGTCATACAATCGAGTTGCACCCAGCGCCGCCAGTCGATTATCCCAATCAATACCGGCCTGACAGAATAAATCATAACTGGTATCACCCAAGGCTAAGACCGAATAACTTAAGCCTTCTAAGCGCGGCATAGCATCAGCACTGACACTGTCCCAAAGCAGTTGAGCATTATCAGGCATTTCGCCTTCACCATAGGTACTGGTGACAATCAGCAAATAATCGAGCGTTGTTAATAATGAAGCATCTACTTCATCCATACTTTTAACAACCGGCTTTAAGCCATAAGTTTTAGCAACGGCACCAGCATCCTGCGCAACCGATTCAGCACCACCGGTTTGGCTACCATACAAAATGGTAATAATACGACTCTCGGTTTCAGTCACCGCACCCGCACTTTGTATCAAATGCGAATGCATGCCTGCAAAAAATCCGCTTAACCATGCACGCTGGCCTTCGTTATAGGGAGCATCAATTGGGAATTTGGGTAATTTCATCTCAGTTACTAACATTTAAAATATTATTTAAGGAACTCACTTTACGCAGCCGACAAGTTTTGCACAATCGCCAAGCCTAGCATGTTTGCCAAATATTCTTCAACACAAGGAATATCTGCCAACGCCTGTTGATTAATCAGATCCTGATCAATAATCCAAGCACTTGAACCCATCGAATAAATACTTTGTACTGAGCGTTTAATCAAAGCTGATTTATAATCATTTAAGCGCTTATTAGCCAACAATGACGCTAATTGATCATCGTTATAATTGCTATACGCTTCACGCGTGCCTTTAACCATCGCTTCTTGTAATTTACGCGGACGCTGTACAATCAACTTATGTGCCGCGCGCTCAATATCACTCGCTGACCGCTGTGACTCTGGCAAATGTTTCAATAAATCTTGCGCACAGTGCTGAGCTTTATCTAACACTGCATAGCTATTAATCAACTTAAAGATTAAACCCTTATCGGCGGTCTCATAACTAGGAATCGCTCCACCGAATAAAGGCTGACCTGATTGATAGGCTTTTTTAACCTGCTCGATTTGCTGTTGGGCTAAATGCGTAGCCAACTCTTCAATCATCTCTTTACGATCAATCGTTTGCGCCAAGAAAGACTTAGTTTGGGTTTTATATAACCATAAAGGCAAGGCAAACTTAAAGTTTTGACGTTCAGTCGCCCAATGCTCTAATAAGTTTCTGGCCTTACTTGAATTAGCATACTCCGCATGTTGTTCAAGCATCGCCTTAATAAACTGCTCATGCGCACGCGCATCAGAAGTATCTTCTGCCAAACTGTGTAACGCCACCGACGTTTTATCGTATAACTTTTCTAATAAGTTATCAGGATCATACTGGTACGCATTACCGCCCGACATACCATTACAGAAACCTTTACCAAATCCACCGATATTTAACACCGCGCCATTAGTCATATATTCACAGGCAAAATCACCCACGCCTTCAACAACCGCCATAGCACCCGAGTTTCTAACCGCAAAACGGTCACCGGCCTCACCATTAATAAAGAACTTACCACCGGTCGCACCAAATAACGCAAAGTTACCGATTAAAACATTATTACCGGGGGTTTTAATACCACCCCCCGGTGATTCAACGACTAAAGTCCCACCACAGGCTGATTTACCCACTCCATCGTTACATGTCCCTAAGTGTTCCATACGCATACCATCATTTAAGAAGGCTGCATAACTTTGTCCTGCTGAACCGTGGGTACGAATCACAATACTGTCTGGCGCCAGATAACGACGTCCTTCAGAATGGGTATAAATAATCGGAGATTGCTCAACTTGTTGCGCCGTTAACTCATAAGCCAACAACCGCTCAATATCAATAGCGACTTGTCCACCCACTGTTTTATTACAGTTATTGAGTTTAAAGCCTTCGCCTTCAAGCACTAATTGCGTTGCTTGCGCTTGAGTAATAAAAGTTTTAACGCGCTTAATGATTTCATCATCCACATTAAAACTGGCTTCCAAATAAACCGGTTTAGGCACCACGACCACATCGACTTTAGCCAACATTTTAGTTAAATCGATTTGGCCCACCATAGAAGGATGATCAATTAAATGCAACAAATCGGTTTTACCACGAATCTCTTGCAAACTTTGATAGCCTAAAACCGCCAAGATCTCTCTGACTTCATGCGCCAAATTCATAAAATATTGCGCAAGCACACGAGAGTCGCCTTTAAACTCTTCATGTTCCGTGGTTAAACCCGCTGGACATTTAATGTTACAGTTTTTAGCCATGACGCAACGTAACATCATTAATACAGTGGTACCAAATTCGAACGAATCCGCACCTAAAATTGCCGATTTAATCACATCTAAACCACTTTGATGCGCACCACTGCCGCGTAAAATAACTTTATTACGTAAACCATTTACCGCCAAAGCTTGATGCACTTCAGCAATACCAATTTCAGGTGAACGACCACTATTCTTAAGACTCGTAACCGCTGCCGCACCGGTTCCACCGGTATTACCAGCCACGTTAATCACATCCGCACCGGCCTTTGCTACACCCACTGCGATAGTACCAATCCCTTCAGACGATACCAACTTAACGCCTACTTTGACACGCGCCGCTTTGGCGTCATGAATCAACTGACCCAAATCTTCAATAGAATACGTATCATGATGGGGAGGCGGACTCACTAACTCAACGCGAGGCGTACCACCGCGTAAGGCAGCAATTTCTACCGACACTTTAGCCGCCGGTAATTGTCCACCTTCACCCGGTTTTGCACCTTGAGCGATTTTAATTTCAATTTCTTTAATATTAGGATCGGCTAAATAACCCGCCCAAACCCCAAAACGACCCGAAGCAAACTGCTTAATATTACAAGAACGTAAGGTATTAAAACGGCTAGAATGTTCGCCACCCTCACCCGAGTTACTTAAAGCGCCGACAATATTAATCCCTTCTGCCACGGCTTCATGGGCTTCTGCAATTAAAGCCCCATGACTCATTGCACCTGACGCTAAGGTCGCGGTAATTTCATGAGCGGGCTGCACATCTTTTAAAGCAATCGGTTCACGGGCCGCTTTAATATGGCTTAAATAGTTAGCCAATAAGCCTTGCGTATCTGCCACCTTAAGTTCAAGCACCGCATTAGACACCACGACCGTAAAGTCAGTGTCGACAAAACGAGCTTTAAAATGCGCCGCTAAACTTGATAAACGTTCTTTAGAAGCATCCGTTGTTAAGGCGATGGTGTAACTGCCTTCGGTTACTTGTGTAACCAACAAACCCCGCACTAAGAAATTAATATTACCGCGTAGATTTTGTTTACCTAAAATACCATCAAACTCAGCTTGAGACTGAGCAGTCGTGACATCCGCCGGAAAATCCATAATATCGCGTAACGAAGCCGGTCTTGCATCACGTTCTGTATATAAGTTTTTAGCAAAACTACGATACGCAGGCGTAATACCAAAACCATCAATTTGTTCAGGCGTGCGTTTTTCGTAACCAGTGTCTAAATACGCCGTATCACTCGCTACCGGAGACTTATCTTGAGGAATATACAAAATGGCCTCATCGGTCATATTAATATATTCTCTGACAGCGGTATTACCATAAGAATGACCGGCGCCGTCTTGACGCTCTTTAAACAAACCTAAGAACGGAATATCTTTTTCTTCACGAACGTTTAAGGCTTTTTGATGCCATTCCACCACACTGGCCGCAATGTCCGCATAACGCACACCGCCCACAGAGGCATGAATATTAGGGAAATACGCATTTAAGCGCGGCTCATCCGTATCTAAATAGTTAGATTCAAAAAACTCACCACCGATATAACTTTCAACGGTACACAGACCGAATTTACCCATGGTCTTCATCAAAGATTTTTCAGTGCCTTTTTGGAACTTGTATAAAACCTTCTCATGTTCAGCCACAGGATAATGACTTAGTACGCGATTATGCACACTTAACGGACACACCGCAGAAGCACCAAAACCTAATAAAGTCGCGATATCGTGTGGACTGGCCGCTTGTCCAGTTTCAGCAATCAAGGAAGAATTAAAACGCAAACCTTGTTTAACCAAATGCTGATTAGCCGCCGCAATCATTAATAACGCCGGAATAGCTGCTTGCTCAGCACTCACTTTAAGATCACTTAAAATAACAATACCGATATTATGCTTAGCCGCCTGCCCTACTTGTTCACAAACCGCTAATAACGCCGCTTCTAAAGCCGCTTCATTCGCTTTTGTATCAGCCATATTAGGCTGATACACCATATCTAACGTGATGGTGCTCACTTGAGTTTGGCGACGAATTTGTTCTAAATGCGCCCGGGTTAAGATCGGTGTTTCAATCATTAACTGTTGACTATGCTCATCAGAAAAAGTCGGTTTTGCACCCAACGCAACTCGCAACGTCATCCCGTCACTTTCTCTAATCGAATCTAACGGTGGATTAGTCACTTGCGCAAAGCGCTGACTAAAATACCGTGACATGCCCCCTTCAGCACTGGACAAGGCATTAGGCGCTAAACCATAACCCATCGCAGATACCTTTTCCATACCGGTTGCTAAAATAGGGTCCAGTAAAAATCTAAAGCTCTCTTGGTTTAACGAATACGCCGTATGCAATTGATCAACCGAGAAGGTATACTCATCCTTAATTTCTGACAACGCCACGGGTGGCAATTCAGCTAAATGCACACAACGTTGCGTTAACAACGCTTGATAATCTTGTTCACTGGCCAAACGATCCAATACTTGTTCATTAGTATAGGCTTCACCGGTGCTGTGATCAAAATATAACATGCCACCGGCCTCAATACGGCCCCGTTTTAAAATATCTTTAGGCGGGAAATCAATTTGACCCGCTTCAGACATCACCGCTAAGTAATCATGCGTTTCAACCGAACGTAAAGGTCGCAAACCTAAACGATCTAAACGTGCCCCCACTCGAATACCATCATTAAAGATTAACGCGGCTGGGCCATCATTCTTTTCTTCATATAAACTGAAGTATTCCAACATCGCCCGAACGTCTGGAGACAACGTGGTGTCATTTTCCCAAGCAGGCGGCATCATCGCTAACACCGCTGTGACAATATCCATGTCATCTTCATTAATACGGCGCGTTAAGGTTTGATCTAAACGACCTGAATCTGATTGACCTTTAGGGAAGATAAGATGCTTGTTGTGCTGTCTAGCAATCGCACTTTCACTTAAACGATTTTTCTTATCCGTGTTAAGTTCACCGTTATGCGCCATATATCGGAACGGCTGTGCCATCATGGTGGCAGGCGCGGTATTGGTCGAAAAACGAGTGTGGAAAAATAAGGTGCTAATCGCATGATCCTTATCATATAAATCTTTAAAGTACGGAATAACTTCAAACGAATTCAACCGACCTTTATAAACTTGGGTACGAGAACTCATCGACAAGGGATAAAAACCGGTTAATTCAGGGCGCGTATAGCCTTCAACCTCAATACCGAGTAATGCCGCTTGGATATGCTTTTCAAATACTTTATGGCTGGCGTCTTTTAAAGGCGCAGGACGACCAAACACACATTGCTTAATCGGTAACTGGGCTTTAACAGAGGCCTCATTAATCACCGCGTTATCCACGGGAACGTCACGCCATAACAAAATGGGTAAATCAAACTCTTTAAAGTGGCGCACGATCAATTCATTAGCTGCTGAATCATAATGATCATGATCTTCAGGAAAGAAGAAGTTAGCAACCCCAAAATCACCTAATTCAAGCGTTTCAATACCGGTTATTTTACGAAAGAAATTAAGCGATAAATCAATATTAACGCCGGCACCATCTCCAATCCCTTCTGCGCTCATCCCACCACGATGGGGAATAGTACATAAAGCTTCGTGCGATTTAACGAGTAAATCATGCGTTTGTTTACTTTGTTTGTGAGTGATAAAACCCACGCCGCAGCTATCCTGCGATAAATCAGCGTTGTAAAGCATAGCGTTTTTATTACCTAATCGGGAATCTTTATTCATTATCCAGCCCGTACTCTCATTTTCTCGTTATATGCACTGTCTAGTGTTAGTTATGTCAAAGGTCATCAGAACTTTATATTCCCGATTAACGCATGAAATTACCGTGAAATTATTTACAAATCACTTAATAAACCGCCGAATGTTAGCATGAGAAAGCAAATTTGTCATTTACAATAGTTCAAAGACAGTTGAGTACGCCTTAATAATGCCCTTACAAGTTTAGGGTCGTAAGATTTATGATCTTTCTGGTTGAGCGAAAAAACTATTTAACATCGGAAAGAATCTGCGCTTCGATGCTCAATACGTATCCTGTATACCCATTAAATAACTAACTTAGTAACTGCGGTACTGTAATCCGTGGTGCCAGATGATGATACCAAAGCAACTCGAAACTTATAATACGTGGCGTGTTTTAAACCTTGATGATGATAACGACAATGACTCGTTACTGCTAGGATTACCCAAGGTGTTTGAGTGTCTGCATTGATCACCTCGGCGACTTGCACAACATAGGCATCCGTGTTTTTACTCGCTTTAGCGACCGTAATCACTTCACCACTATGCTTACCATCTAATACCGCGAAATCTGGTTTTGTTTTTCTCATAAGTTGACCGTTAAGATAACATGAAAGATTAGCGAACTAATATAAAGCCACTTATCCTATAAAGCTAGTCATTTTATTGAGAGTGGTTTTACCGCTATCACTTTAAAGCGCAACTTTAAAGATAGATCACTGTAATCATTGATGTATTTACAAGATCAATCCTACCGACTTCTTGATTATATTCAAAAAACTCTAGTAAACATGTGTCAACACTTGCGGTCATTTGAGCCAAAACATAATCTCCACCGACAATCAGAGAACAATATGGGTTAAACATTTTGATACTTTTCAATCAGCAACCGATGAACATTAAAAAGACATGATTGAAAAAGTGTTAAACGACTATGCGATTAAATTGAGCTCTAAACTTGTATAAGCTATTGAAATGGAACTACTACGGGTGATATTAAAATAGTCCACAATCAGTTAAATTTTATAAGCTGTTGTGATTAACTCGACAGCATCCTTGCCGTCTCAAAACTTGCATACCTGCTGTAAAACTATCTCCAGTATTGTTATAACCGCTTTTTAAGCTAAGGCAAATTTAAAGTTATTTATCCTGCGTGATGATTTAAATAAAAATTAATCAGCAACAAAAAATTGATTTCCTAAAACATCCGGTTATATCTTAACAATATGTTAATTTCAATTAAATGGTGAATATTATGTCAATACTTTCTGATTACAACAAAGACAATTCAACTTCCCCACAAAGCTTAGAAGAAACTTTAGAGATTGCGGCTAACCCCTTTAAAGCCCTCTTTATCGGCTTGATTTGTTTGGCGGCTATTTTATCGATTTTTGCCTTATTACCGCTGTTCTTCACTTATTTATCAGAAGGTGATATTCGCGCCCCTTCAGAATTGCACCCAACAGATAGCGCCATTAAATTAAGTTTAAAAAGCTCAGGTTATAGTGATCACGCTCCGATCGTTTTTGAAAAACAAACCGTTCCACCTAGAAAACACTACAACAACGTTCCTATGGAATAAGCTTACGGAAGTATACACTTCGGTTAAGCTTTAGCGTATTAGCTTGCTTCAAGGGTGCACAAGTGGGTTTCAAGCGTTTACGTTTAGACCTAGATAGCTTTATTAAAAGCTTCACCAATATCTTTGAATGCCGAGGTGTACACCGCCACAAGGTTATTAGGATCATCAAATACTGGATGAGCAGGATTACGAAAGAACAATTCTGCTTCTGTAATGCTCATTACCTGAGATTTACCAAAGTCTGTTCCGAAGTGATACAACACCACGCTCTTTGCCCATTGATGTAATACCATTTTAAACGGGTGTTGAATGGTATCGAGTCGGTTAACGGCGGCTAGCACTGTTAAAGGAAGTTGAAAATCCAAGAACCGCACTTCTTTTTCATAACGAATTTTTCCTGCCCCTTCATCACCTCGTACCCGTTTTTCTTCTCCATCAATGGTGAGTTGCTCGCTTATTACTGAGCCCTCTTTGAGCACCAATTGATAAATAAAAAACTGCGCATTTAATTCGAGTTCTATCAGAAATGAACTAGGCTAAAAGGGAAGTTGTTGCTGCTGTACAGATAGTAAGCGAGTCAAGGTAGCAAAGACCGACATGAGTCTGGATTTACCCGATGAGTTTTTACCTACAATCAGATTAATGTTTGAGAAGGTGGTTTGATCTATTTCGCAATGCCGTGCGGTACCTTCAAATTCTGTGTAAAGCCATGAACAGTAATAAAATACACCCTCACACCCTCTCGTTAATTGACCAGATTACAACTTGTTTTTACTAAATTACAATT
>CAIPDT010000111.1 GCA_903863905.1 uncultured Methylococcaceae bacterium | reverse complement strand
GTGAGTTAGAGATCGATTGTATAGATTGCTCATTGCTACGACTATAAACTTTTACTAATGCCTGCTCTTTAAAGTCGGTTGAATACTTTTTATATTTCTTCATTTCTAATCTCAAATTTTATTTTTTCTTAAAATTTGAGGTGACAACTATTCTGACTCAGGGGGCGGTATGGGCTACCAATATTAAAAGATAGCCATCTACTAGGCCTAAGGTTTGCCAGCGGTGCTCACCGTTTTCAATGCGGTCCTGCTTAACCAATGCGAATAAGTCTGCAAATACACGAGTAGCAATTTCGAAGCTAATGCCATGGTTTCTAAGATTACTTTCAGCTTTTCCTTATCCCATTCAAATTTTTTTCATACATTAATGTTACTACATATATGTTTATACAGAAAATCCGCGATAGAAGTGATTTGAGACTATAAAATCAAAAAATATTGGGTGAGTTTGAGGGGATTTGCCAATTTTCTTAAGCTTTTACCCCGGTTATGCAGCATATTATATGCATAGCAGGGATAGATGCTGTTACAAATCAATTGTTAAGTTAAATGCGTTTATCAGCATCTTGATAGACTTTTTCTTTATCCCTTTTACCGATGGCAATAACTGTTACAGATACAATATAGTCGTCTACTCGATAAACCATTCTATAGCCCAACTGCCTTAGTTTTATTTTATAGCAATCTTTCATTCCAGAAAGGGCAGATGACTGCACACGCGGCTGTTCTAGTCGTTCCGTAAGTTTCTTTTTAAATTGGGATTTTATACTACCATCCAATTTATTCCATTCAGTTAATGCTAATTCGTGAAACCTTAATTTATAGGTCATCTATGCTTAACTCAATGAATGGCCCGTTAGCCCGTTCAAGAACAAGTTGCTTATCCTCTAGATCTTCAATTTTGGCTAAAAGGGTTTCATAAAATTTTGCGGATAATAAATAGGATTCAGGTCTATTGTGATTAAGAATGGCAATAGGACTTTCATCCGTTTCTTTGATTATAGAGGCATAATTGCGCTTTAGTTCTGTAACGCTGACAGTTGTATTGGCAAACACAGTATCCATGATGACTCCAATTTAATGCTAATTTAGGTGTTTAATATAGCATCTTTTTGTTATGGTCGATAATGTTTTAGTTGGTTTTACCGCAGAAGGTTGCCCAGTCTTGCATCAATCACCTTTTGTATTATTTTCATATATAATTTCTGCGGTATTAATCTATCGTATACCTTATATATACAACTAATATTTGGGATTAAATATAGCTAAAAATTACAAGTGTGTCCGAAATTGTGTCTTTTTGAGATTATTGTTTATTTATTTTTTTAAATATCATATATATAGGAGTTAATTCAAGTCCGGCCGCCGTACCAAATAGTGATTCAATACGAATCAATGTAAAATAAAAAACCCACTAATCGTAACGTTTAGCGGGTTTTTTTATGTGCATGATAAAGTAAATTCGGATTAAGCTTAATAGTTTCTTTGTACTGAAAATTTAGCTAATAAAATAAGCGCTTCTTTGTAGTCAGATTCAGGCAAAACGCTGAGTGCGTTAATAGCTTTTTCTGCTTCTTCTTCAGCACGTTGTTCAGTATACGTAATAGCTTCGGTTTTTTGGACGATAGCGTAAATATCATTGAATGCCTCACGATTACCATTTTTAATGGCGTCAATAATAATTTTAGCTTCTTCTTCACTACCATTTTGTATGGCATAAATTAAAGGTAGTGTAGGTTTGCCTTCGGCAAGGTCGTCGCCTAAGTTTTTGCCTAGATCTTCTGAGTTTGATTTGTAATCGAGTGCGTCATCAATCAATTGAAATGCAATACCTAGGTGCTGTCCATAAAGCGCTAGGCTTTCTTCTGTATCGGTAGGGGCATTAACTATAACAGCGCTTAAGCGAGTTGCCGCACTAAAAAGTATGGCTGTTTTTCTGGCAATGACTTCTAGGTATTTCGCTTCGGTTGTTTCAGGATTATTACAATTGAGTAATTGTAATACTTCCCCTTCTGCAATAGCGGTTGTTGTTTTAGATAGAATTTCCATGACCCGCATGTTGCCAGTACGTACCATCATTTCAAAGGCGCTGGAATAGAGGTAGTCGCCGACTAGAACGCTAGCCGCATTTCCCCATACAACGTTAGCTGATTCTTTGCCGCGTCTAAGGTCGGATTCATCAACGACATCATCGTGTAAAAGAGTAGCAGTATGAATAAATTCAATGACAGCAGCCAGAATTAAATGGTTGTCGGTGACGTTGCCTAAGGCCTTGGCGGCGAGTAGAAGTAACATGGGGCGTAATCTTTTTCCGCCATTCCCAACAATATAATGCCCCATTTGATTGATAAGGACTACGTCAGAGCTTAATTCATTAATAATAAGTTGATCAACTGCTTTAGCTTCCACACAGGTTAAATTTTTGATTGAGTTAAAATCAATGGGTGCCTGTGTATTTGATGAGTGTTGTGTGTTTGAGGTCATTGATTTAAAACAAAGTCTGTAGGTTTTGGTTGTATTTCATGTTCATTTTTTAAAGATGAGTCAATTTCCCGTATTATAACTCAATAGGGGGGCAACTGCTTATGGTATTAATTTAAAGTAGGCTGAATAAATTATTTTCATTGTAATTGTTTTGAAACAAAAGACACAGAAAAAAGCTAAAATTATAATTATTAGTTGACCAATGCCTTGTTTATAAATATAATCATCGATTAAATTTTAATAGATTAATGCTTGATGGAGCTTGCTCAGATGTATGCGGTAATTCAAACAGGTGGTAAACAGTACCGCGTTGAAGAAGGTACTTATTTAAAAATCGAAAAGTTAGAACTCGGTGTTGGTGATAGCGTCGAATTTGACAAAGTACTTTTAATTCAATCAGACGACGCTGTTAAAGTGGGTCTTCCTTTTATCGAAGGCGGCAAAGTTACAGCGACTGTTTTGTCTCAAGGTAGACATGACAAAGTAAAAATAATTAAATTCAGAAGACGTAAACACCACATGAAACAAATGGGTCATCGTCAATATTACACAGAAATCCAGATTACTGGCATTTCTGCTTAAGAAATAGGAGTTACAAAATGGCTCATAAGAAAGCTGGTGGTAGTACCCGAAACGGTCGTGATTCTAATGCGAAACGTTTAGGTGTTAAGCGTTACGGTGGCGAGTTGGTGACAGCAGGTCACATTATTGTTCGTCAACGTGGCACAAAATTTCACCCGGGAGAAAATGTAGGTATTGGTAAAGATCATACAATATTTGCGACTGCCGATGGTAGAGTTTCTTTCCAAGTTAAAGGACCTAACAGCCGTAAATATATTAGTATAGTTGCTGCATAAAACGTATCATTTTATTGTAGTTAAAAGCTATATTAGCCAAGTTGTTTTATAATGACTTGGCGGCCTTAAAAAAGCTCCGTCCTTTATGACGGGGCTTTTTTTGTTTTTATCGGTTTGTTTTGAAGTGTGACGGCGTATAAGTTATGAGATTTGTTGACGAAGCAGAATTGCGTGTTGAAGCGGGTGATGGTGGTAATGGCACTATTGGTTTTAGACGTGAAAAATATATCCCTATGGGTGGGCCTGATGGCGGTGATGGCGGTGATGGCGGTAGTGTTTATTTAATTGCAGTAGAAAATGTGAATACGCTAGTCGATTTCAGATATCATGCGGTGCATAGAGCTCAGCGTGGTCAAAATGGTATGAGTCGTAATTGTACAGGTAGAAAAGGCGATGATTGTTATGTGCCTGTTCCTTTAGGTACACAAGTGTCCGACAAAGAAACGGGTGAGGTGATCGGTGATTTAACTAATGAAGGTCAGACGTTACTGGTGGCGCAAGGTGGTTTTCATGGATTGGGTAATACCCGCTTTAAAAGCAGTATTAACCGAGCACCACAAAAAGCCAGTAAAGGATCAGAAGGTGAGCATCGTGTTCTATTACTAGAGTTGACATTAATTGCTGATGTGGGTTTGTTAGGGATGCCAAATGCTGGCAAGTCGAGTTTGATTCGTTCTGTTTCATCTGCCACACCTAAAGTTGCAGATTATCCATTTACAACATTGCACCCAAATTTAGGTGTCGTGAGTGTCGATGATTTACGTAGTTTTGTCATCGCTGATATTCCGGGCGTGATTGAAGGAGCAGCAGAAGGTGCTGGCTTAGGCTTGCAATTTCTTAAGCATTTATCACGAACTGGTTTATTATTGCATTTAGTGGATATAGTGCCTTACGAAAGTATGGATACACCCGTGGAAGCCGCCCAGAAAATTATTCGTGAAGTTGAAAAATGGAGTGATGATTTAGCCAATAAACCCCGATGGTTGGTGTTGAATAAAACAGATAGATTACCAGAAGATGAAGTTGATGAGCGCTGTCAAGCTATTATCGATGAGTTAAATTGGACGGCGCCTGTTTTTAAAATTGCAGCCATTAATGGCAAAGGTACACGGGAGTTAATGTTTGCTATTATGAACTTTTTAGAAGAGCAACGGCGGGTTAGAAGTGAGCAGGAATGATTTTGCAAACGTTAAGCGAGTTGTCGTCAAGATAGGCAGTTCGCTATTAACTAAAGGCGGGCAAGGTTTAGATAAGGTTGCTATTAAAGCTTGGGTTAAGCAAATGGCAAGTTTAAGGCATCAATCAGTTGATGTAATACTGGTGTCTTCAGGGGCAGTTGCGGAAGGTATGAGTCGTTTAGGTTTAAAGACAAGACCTAGTCTGTTACATGAGCTTCAGGCGGCGGCTTCTGTTGGGCAAATGGGTTTGGTGCGAGTTTTTGATGATAATTTTCATTATCATGGCTTACACGCTGCTCAAGTCTTATTAACGCATGATGATTTGTCTAATAGACGGCGTTATTTGAATGCCAGAAGTACATTGTTAACCTTACTGGAATTTGGCGTTGTACCGGTTATTAATGAAAATGATGCGGTCGCGACGGAAGAAATTAGGTTTGGTGATAATGATACGTTAGCGGCCCTCGTTGCCAATTTAGTAGAGGCTGACCTGTTAATTATTTTAACAGATCAAAAAGGCTTATATACAGGTGATCCGGGCCTGTTTCCAGATGCTCAGTTAGTTTCTGAAATTAGTGTTAATGATGAGCGCTTAGAAAAAATGGCTGGTGATAGTCGAAGTGGTTTAGGTAAAGGTGGGATGTCTACAAAAGTTCGGGCCGCACGTTTAGCGGCGCGTTCGGGAACTGCTACTATTGTGGCTGCTGGTGCGGTTGATGAAGTCATTACCGCGTTGATTGCTGGAGATAATCTAGGTACTCATTTTTTACCGGATATTGAACCGTTGGTGGCAAGGAAACGCTGGCTTGCTGGACAATTACAGGTTAAGGGTCAATTAGTTTTGGATGCTGGAGCCGTTAAGGTTCTTAAAAGTGACGGTAAAAGTTTATTGGCCGTAGGTGTTAAATCAGTCATTGGTCAGTTTGGTCGTGGTGAATTAGTCTCGTGTGTGGATGAAACAGGTTTAGAAATTGCGAGGGGGTTAGTGAATTATGGTCAAGCAGAAGCACAATTGATTGTAGGGAAAAGTAGTTCCGAGTTCTATAAAATTCTAGGTTATGCGGATGATTCTGAAATAATTCATAGGGATAATATGGTGTTAGTTTAGCGTTTTGTATAAAACGAGATATGAGACAGTGTATATAGGTTAAATAGAAAGGAATAATCCAGCAACAGTTTGAATGGTTGATAAAAGTGAATTAATACCGCGTTAATTATTAAAGAGCCGTGTCTTATGCAATCACCTGACAATACTAATTCAGCACAATTCTTGGAGCATCAGCTTCAGGATGTTCTTACAATGCTCGAAAAACAGCAGTTGGAAAGATCACTTGTTCACCGAGGGCCGGGTGCTAATCATGAATTAGTTGAGGCTATGTTGCAAAACCAACATCAGGTTCGCATTCAGGAAAAGTTTGAGGCATTACATCCAGCTGATAGTGCTTTTATTTTAGAGTCATTACCTTTAGATCATCGTAAAACAGCGTGGGATGCCGTTAAAACCCAACTAGATGGTCAGGTTTTATTAGAAGTGTCTGATGTGGTTCGACATACGTTAATATCGGGTATGGCTGCCGAAGAGTTAGCGACTGTTGCTGGTAAATTAAATACCGATGAGATTGCTGATTTAGCGGCTGATTTACCTAAGCGAACGATGTTAAAGATCCTTAGGTCTTTAAATAGTCAGGAGCGGCAGAACCTTAATGCCATTTTGTCTTATCAAGACAACAAAGTTGGGGCATTAATGGATTTTGGTATGATTACGATTCGAGATGATCTTAATTTAAAAGCCATTATTGCTTATATTCGTAAACTGGGAAAGTTACCCAGTCATACAGATAAATTATTTGTTGTTGATCAGCATGATAAGGTGCAAGGGATATTGCCTTTGCAGCGATTATTAACACATTTACCCTCTCAGCAAGTGGCGGATGTGATGGTGACTGATTTCATCCATTTTCAAATTGATCAAGAAGCCGCGGAAGCCGCTAGAGCATTTGAACGCTACGATTTAATCTCTGCTCCAGTAGTTGATAGTGAGGGTAAATTGCAAGGTCGATTATGTGTTGATAATATCATCGATTTTATTCGTGAAAAAGTCGATGAGGATTTATTGACTCAAGCTGGCGTTGGTGAGGAAGAGGATTTATTTTCCAGTGTTTGGAAGAGTGCCAGAAATCGTTGGGGTTGGTTATTAATTAATATCGCCACCGCTTTTGCATCTACTCGAATTATTGGGGTCTTTGAAGATATTATTTTGCAATTGGTTGCTTTGGCGTCTTTAATGCCGATCATTGCGGCGATGGGAGGTAATACAGGTAATCAAACCAGTATGCTTATTATTCGTTCGCTTGCACTAGGCCATATTAATTCGAGTAATATAGGTCGCTTGATTAAAAAGGAATTGACCTTGGCTTTGATTAACGGCACTTTTATTGGTCTTATTATGGGGTTATTGAGTTTATTACTTTATTGGGATGTGGCACTTTCGGCTGTAATGGCTATTGCAATGTTTATAAATTTATTAGTCGCTGTAGTGGTGGGTTTGGGTATTCCTTTATTACGTCATAAATTTGGTAAGGATCCTGCTGTAGGTACTAGTGTGATTTTAACGGCTATTACAGATTCTATGGGATTCTTTATTTTTCTCGGCTTAGCAAGTCTGTTTTTAATTAAATAGGGCGATAGTTTGGTTTTAAGTGTTAACTATGCTGCGTGAAACTCGATCTATTATGGTCGCTAAATTGAGATTAATTATAAGGGTGTGGCTTATAATGCCATTTTTAAATTATGGTTATATTGTTATTACAATACACCTGTTTTTGTTTAAGTTTTAAAGTACGAGCTTATTAAGTTATGAATTTATTATTGAAATACCTTTCCCTCTGCTGGTTTAAAAATAACCCTATTCAGCTATTTCCATCAAAAGCCTTTATGTGGAAAGCAGTTATTTTTTATCTTTTTTCGGGTATTATCGTTGAAAGTTTAATTGCTGATCCTGCAGATGGCACTTTGGAGGTTTCTTTGCGGACTATCATGGCTTTTTCATCTATTGCGGCCTATTTGTTAGTTTTCAAAAAATGGCAGTATTTTAATCAGATGTACACAGCCATCTTTATTTGTGAAAACTTTATTATGACGTTGGCAACTCTCACAGAGGGTCTATACTTCTTTTTGGTGATGAAGCATTATGAATATGCTGAAGAAGTATCGATCGCTATTGCTGTTGTGTTAGTCGTTTGGTATATTGCAATTGTGAGTTATATATTACGCCAAGCTTTTGATACTAAAATGAGTTTGAGTGTCACGTTAGCGTTTAGCTATTTTGTTTTGACCTATGGTCTACCCATGCTGTTCATGGACATATAAGCATAGGTCAAATCAGTTTTAACGATTATGCTTTCTTTTGGGCGCTGTAATTTAAGCACATATATAGAAAAAATTGAGCGCCTAAAATAAGATTAGCCATTAATAGATGGATAGGTTGTACAAAAGCAGGAATGCCTAGTCTATCAAGACTCACACCCGCAAGAATAGCAATGGTGATTAATAAAATCAGCGCGATACCTGTGCGGAATAATGCGGTTTTTTTATCAATAGATTGAAAAATTCTCCATGTTAACCAAGCATTGGTAAATAGAATCAATGATGAAAAAGAGCGATGAATATAAAAAATAATAGGAAAATCATCGCGCCAATATTGACGTTCAATGTGTGCCTGAGAAATAAAGTCCACGGCTTCTCGAACTTGCGTACCCATGGCTATTTGTAATAGTGTCATTATCATGGCTACGGATAGAACCATTTTAAACTTATCAGGCAGTTTTTCTGTATTAACTTGGCTGAGATAATGACGCTGGGAGCGTGTAACAATATAAATTAATAAAGCCACAATCACTGTTGCTAGTAACATATGCAAGGTAATCATGAATGGCTTGAGTTCACTCGCAACAACCCTAGATCCTAGCCAGCCTTGAAAACCAACTAGAAAAAAACTACTTAAGGACAAGTAAAAAATAGGTTTATCTGTTTTAAGAAAAATACGTGACGTCCACGCCGTCAAAAAAATTAAAAAACCAATAGAAACCCCCACCAAGCGATTAGTATATTCTGTCCATGTTTTTACGCGATTAAATTGTGTGTTTTCATAGCCTCGTTCAGCATAAATTTCATGATAATTGGCGGGTAACTGTGATTCTTCAGTGGGTGGTACCCATTGACCAAAACAGGTAGGCCAATCTGGACAGCCCATTCCAGCGCCTGAGGCTCTAACAATACCCCCCATTAAAATAACAAGGTAAACCGCAAAAATGGTGATAATGCCGATACGACGAAATCTTAAAAATGCAGAGGAATTTATCATAGTGAATGTGCTAATAAGTAAACAGGAGTTTTATTGGCGTCGTTGAGGGTTAAGTTGTACTGATTATCTTCAGAACTTTGTAAAACAATGAGCATTGTAATGTTATTCTGATTCTCTTTCATCATTGAAGTGGAAGGAAGTGCGATTAAGACTTTGGCAAGCACTTGTTCTGTTTCAGCATTTTTATCCAAAATAGGCGAGTTGGGATTGGGGAGAGTATCTGAATTACATTCTGCTAAAAATAATCCTCTTTTTGTTTTCCCCAAGTAATGCGTACGCGCCACTATTTCTTGACCGGTGTAGCAGCCCTTGTTGTAACTTATGCCGCCTAATTGATCTAAGTTAAGCATCTGAGGAATAAATTCTTCGGTTGTTTCAGTGGTTAACCAAGGTAAACCACTGAGAAGATCTTTATAGCGCCATTGTTCAGAATTTGTCGCTATAAAGTTTTGCTCATTAATAGCGACTGACCATAACTTGATGGCTTGATCGGGCTCAGTAATTATTAAATGGCGAGCCTCTGTTTTGGAAAAATTAATACGAATATCATTGCCATTGATTTGGCGGGTATCAAATAAGCATTCTGTCTGTCTTCCAGATTCAGATAAGCCAATTAAACAGAGTTGGTCAGAGCAGTTAGTTAAAGTTACCGCTGATCTTAATACATACATTTGTAATCTTTTTTGGACTATTTCTAGTAATTCCCTTGGTAAAACCATTAAAAAATAGTCAGGTGTTTTGATAAGTAAGAAAGTAGTAATCGCTCGACCTTTAGGTGTGCATAAGGCACCGAGACTGCTCTTAGTTTCGGTAACCTCGTTCACATTACAGGTCACTTGCCCTTGTAACAGTTTAACGGCGTCAGCGCCACCAATTTTCAAAACAGCTAAATGGGCAATGGGATAAATTTTATTGTTATTAGCGTTGTCATGACAGTGCTCTTTAAAAGTGATATCAGATTCACTTTTAAAGAGAGCGTTTTGATCAAGCAAAAAGTTCTTCCAGTTTTGATTCATAAATTAAAAAGAAAAAGGCTTCAATAGCTTAAGATTATATAGTATTTACAGCTTAACTTGATTCGAACTATGCAAAGAGAGAATAATTTATCATTGTCATTAGAAATTCAGCCATCGTTACGTTTGCGGCGAATGCTTATGGGGCTGTATTTTTTAGGATTGCTTGCACTTTTTATAAGTGTATTAAGTATTTTTATTAAAATTGTTGTGAGTGTATTTGTATTGGGTGTCGCATGGATTACTATCAAGCGTTTAAATTCAAGTTATTATAGTATTCGATATTCTGATAATTTAGGCTGGGAATTTTCAGCGGGGGGCAATTATATTTCTATCGATATATTGCAATCTACCGTGATAACACCCTATATGCTTTTTTTGCATTTTAAGGAGAGTTCCAAACGTGATTATGGCTTGTTTTCTACTAAAAGAGCTTGTTTAATATTCAATGATGCGATAACTGACGTAGATTATCGTAATTTGGTTGTTAAATTGAAGATCACAGTAATAAAATAGACGTAAATTAAGTCGTCTCTGATAAAATGAAAATAAGCAATGGCGGTTTAGTCAATTGAATGTTGTATTGTCCAGTAATTGCAGTTATCTTAAGTCCCAATTAAATAAAATAATAAGGAGAAATCGGATGTCAAAAAGTCAGAATTTACAGGACACTTTTCTTAATTCACTTAGAAAAGAGCATACCCCTGTATCAATTTTTCTTGTAAACGGTATTAAATTACAAGGAAAGGTGGATTCTTTTGATCAATATGTGATCATGTTAAAAAACACAATTAGTCAGATGGTTTATAAACATGCTATATCCACTATAGTACCTAGCAAAGCCGTTAAAATGTTACGTGATGACGAAATAGTTGATGAGTAATGTTTTTGATTTTTAGGTTAATGTATTTGTAGTTTCTAATTGGAGTATTTTATTGTTTGATCGTCCGGATTCAGGTGAACGAGCTGTACTTGTTCATTTAACTTTTCGTTCCGGCCAAGAAGATCTTTTAGAATTAAAAGAGTTGGCCAAATCAGCCGGAACTGACCCAGTTTGTGTTATTACAGGGAGTCGTAAACGTCCAGATCCAAAATACTTTGTAGGTAAAGGTAAATTGGATGAGCTTAAAGCGGCCGTAGAAGCCTATGGTGCCGACGTTGTTTTATTTAATCATCCTTTAGCACCCAGTCAAGAAAGAAATCTTGAGGGGGCATTGGGTGTGCGGGTTGTTGATAGAAATGGTTTGATACTAGATATTTTTGCGCAGCGCGCGCAATCCTTCGAGGGTAAATTACAAGTTGAATTAGCACAACTGAAGCATTTGTCTACGCGTCTTGTTCGAGGTTGGACGCATTTGGAGCGTCAAAAGGGCGGGATTGGTTTAAGAGGTCCAGGTGAAACACAGTTAGAGACTGATAGACGGTTGCTGGGTTTGCGTATTAAGCAAATTCAACAGCGTTTGGATAAAGTTGATAAACAGCGACATCAAGGCCGTAGTAAACGTAAGAAAGCTGAAATTCCATCGGTTTCATTGGTAGGTTATACCAATGCAGGTAAATCTACTTTATTCAATACCTTAACGGGTGCCGATATTTATACGGCCGATCAATTATTTGCTACGCTAGACCCTACTTTGCGTAGTTGTCAGTTACCTAATAATAGTGAAATTGTTATTGCGGATACCGTAGGTTTTATTAGGCATTTGCCTCATGAATTAGTGGCGGCTTTTAAATCAACACTTCAAGAGGCTAGTGAGGCTGATTTACTATTGCATGTTATTGATGCCTATAGTGAAGAAAGAGATGTCATTATTGAGCAGGTTAATCAGGTTCTTGAAGATATTGATGCTGATAAGGTTAGACAGGTTGAAGTTTTTAATAAAATTGATCTCTTGGAAAATATTCAGCCACATATTGATCGAGATGATGAAGGTAACCCCATTCGTGTTTGGTTATCTGCTGAAACAGGTGAGGGAGTTGAATTACTTTATCAAGTTTTAGCTGAGTTATTCTCTAATACAAAAGTTAAAAGACGTTGTTATTTACGACCTGATCAAGGCAATATTAGAGCTAAATTATTTACTTGCGCAAAAATAATTGACGAGCATATTGATGACTTCGGTATGAATGAGGTACTCATTGATATTGATGTAAGGTATTTGGGATTGTTAAAAGATGTCAAAAATGAAGAAGTAGCCTAATTAAAAGCATTATCTTATGATAAGTGTTTTGTTAGTTTCTGGGCTGTTTTTCACTTTTATCGACTTTTACGATAGAATAGAACCAGAAATATCCTTAGGGATAAATTAATTAAGTAATCCAATATGGAGCATAAGTATGTCGTGGAATGAGCCTGGTGGTGATAAGAAAGACCCCTGGAGTGGTCGAGGTGACCAGAAAGGACCTCCTGATTTAGATGAAGCAATACGTTCATTACAAGAGAAGTTAGGTAAATTCTTTGGTGGCAATGGGGATAATCAAAACTCACCAAGAAATTTTACTTCTGGCGGCTCAATGAAAGGTGCTGGTTTTCTTCTCGGTGGTGCAGTTGTATTGTGGAGTTTAAGTGGTTTCTATATTGTCGATGAAGGTAATCATGGTGTTGAAACGCGATTTGGTAAATATATTGGTACGACTCAATCGGGTTTAAATTGGCACTTACCCATACCGATTGAACATGTTGACATCGTTAATGTTAAACAACAGCGTTTTATTGAAGTAGGTTATCGCAGTAGTGGTGGCGAACAAGTCACGGGTTCTGTGCCTAAAGAAGCTTTAATGTTAACTAAAGATGAAAATTATGTTGATGTCCGTTTAGCGGTTCAGTATCAAGTTAAAGACGCAAAACAATTCATTTTTAATGTTGTTAATCCTGCCTTAACGTTAAAGCAGGTGACTGAAAGTGCACTGCGCGGTGTTGTGGGTAGCAGTACAATGGATTTCGTTTTAACTCAAGGTCGTAGTGAAATTGTAACCTTGATTAAAAAAGAAATTCAGGATGTCGTGGATAGTTATGAGTCAGGCATTCAAATTACCAGTGTCAATTTACAAGATGCTCAACCACCTGAGCAAGTGCAAAATTCATTTGAAGATGCAATTAAAGCGCGAGAAGATGAGCAGCGCTTGATTAATGAGGCAGAAGCCTATTCAAATGATGTTGTACCAAAAGCAAGAGGCGCGGCAGCTAGAAAAATTCAAGAAGCTGAAGGGTACAAAGAGCAGGTCATTGCTCAAGCACAAGGTGAAACCAGTCGTTTTTCCCAGTTACTAACAGAATATACTAAAGCGCCCGATGTAACGCGTAAGCGTTTATATATTGAGTCTATGGAGTCTGTGATGGCTGAAACTAATAAAGTGTTAGTAGATACTAAAACAGGTAATAATTTACTCTATTTGCCGCTTGATAAAATGACTCAGCAGATTGCATCGCCACAAGTAGCTGTTAATAATTCACAGACTAATAATGTTGATCAACCTCAAGTACAAGCACCTGCTGTACAGGAACCTGTTGCTGAACGTCCAACCATTCGAAGCCGTGATGCAAGGGGTCGCTAATGACACAGAATAAGATTTTAGTCGCTGTAGCAAGTGTATTACTGGTCGGTTTAATGTGTGTGTTTTCAGTCGGTCAAACTGAAAAAGTTATTAAGTTTCGTTTAGGCGAAATCGTTAAAAATGATTATGAGCCCGGCTTGCATTTTAAACTGCCTTTTATTAATAATATTAAGAAGTTTGATGCGCGTATTCAAACCATGGATGCCAAGCCAGAACGTTTCTTGACAGCTGAAAAGAAAAACGTCATCGTCGATTCGTTTGTTAAATGGCGAATTGGTAATGTCAGCACTTTTTATACCACGGTTGCTGGTGATATTGATCAAGCTAATTTACGTTTAGATCAGATTATTAAAGACGCGTTTAGAAGTGAGTTTAGTAAGCGTAATATTAAGCAACTTATTTCAACGGATCGAAGTGCTATTCGTGAAATTTTAACCAATAATTCTAAAGCGGTTGCGGCAGAATTAGGCATGGAAATAGTTGATGTGCAGGTAATGCGTATTGATTTACCACCAGAAGTAAGCAGTTCTGTGTTTCGTCGAATGGAAGCTGAGCGTGAGAGAGTCGCACGTGAGTTTCGTTCACAAGGGGCAGAAGCCGCAGAAAGAATTCGAGCGGATGCTGATAGACAACGCGTCGTTACGTTGGCTAATGCTTTTCGTGATGCTGAAAAGTTACGCGGTGAAGGTGATGCCACCTCAGCAGAGATTTATGCCGCTGCTTACGGTGCAGATACTGAGTTCTTTACGTTTTATCGTAGTTTAAATGCTTATAAAAAGACCTTTAATAATTCCAGTATGATGGTTCTAGATCCTGACTCTGATTTTTTCAGATATTTCAATAAACAGAAATAGTTTGGGTTTTAAATTAGCTTAAATCAATTATTACAACTAAAATATCAAGCTAGTTTAAGTTTGATTTTTTAATGAAACAATAAAACGCTCCGCCTTGGTGGGGCGTTTTGTTTGAGTGGACATACAAAATGCAACAAAAAGATTCTTGGCTTTTGCCTGATGGGATAGATGAGATTTTGCCGGAAGAGGCCAAATATCTGGAAAGCTTAAGAGGTAAGCTTTTAGAGTTGTTTGCTTGTTGGGGTTATGATTTAGTGATTCCTCCGTTGATTGATTTTTTAGATTCTTTGTTAACAGGATCTGCTCACGATCTGGATTTACAAACTTTTAAGTTGACTGATCAGGTTAGCGGTGAAATGTTGGGTATAAGAGCTGATATGACGCCTCAAGTCGCTCGTATAGATGCGCATAATTTAAAGCATGAATGGCCGACGAGATTATGTTATGTCGGTACTATTTTGCATACTCGGGGCGACCCATTACATAAAACTCGCAGTCCAATGCAAATTGGTGCAGAGCTTTATGGTCATGCCGGTAAAGAAAGTGATGTTGAAGTGATTCGCTTAATGCTCGAAATGTTAGCGCTCACGGGTTTAAGAGATGTGCATTTAGATTTAGGTCATGTGGGCATTTACCGTGCTTTATCAGCGCAAGCAGGGTTAACTGATTTACAAGAAAGTGAATTATTTGACGTATTGCAACGTAAAGCTAGACCTGAATTACAAAGCTTGTTGGACAGTTATGAATTGGATGCTGAGCTTAAATTGATGTTATTAAAACTACCTGAGTTGAATGGAGGCAAAGAGGTCATTAATAAAGCACGCGCTGTTTTTTCAAAGGCAAATGATGACGTTAAAACTGCTTTAGCTGAATTAGAAGCCATTGCAGAACAACTGACTACGTATTTACCTTCATTACCGATGAGTTTTGATTTAGCAGAGTTACGAGGTTATCATTATCATACAGGTGTAATATTTGCTGCTTTTGTACCTTCAGTGGGTAGAGAAATTGCGAGAGGTGGACGTTACGATAATATTGGTGCGATATTTGGTCGTGCGCGTCCGGCGACTGGATTTAGTGCGGACTTAAAGTTATTATCATCGCTAGGTAAAAAAGTGGTTCAAATGAATTCAAAAGAACGTATTTTCGCACCGTTCTGTGATGATAGTGTATTAGCCGAAAAAATTAGAGACCTACGTGCTCAACAGCAGGCCGTTGTTCAACAATTGCCCGGACAAACCGGAGGTGCAAAAGAATTGGGTTGCACTTCTATTTTAGAACAAGATAATCAAAGTTGGGTCGTTAGACCTTTAGCTTAAGCCTGGAATAATTATGGGAAAAAATGTCGTTATTATCGGCACTCAATGGGGTGACGAAGGAAAAGGTAAGTTGGTTGACCTGTTAACCGAACAAGTCAGTGCAGTGGTGCGTTTTCAAGGCGGACACAATGCAGGGCATACCTTGGTTATTCAAGGTGAGAAAACAGTCTTACACCTTATTCCTTCTGGAATACTTAGAGATAACGTCCTTTGTATGATTGGTAATGGCGTCGTTTTATCGCCAAATGCTTTAATAGAAGAAATTGAAATTTTAGAAAAAGCCGGTATTTCTGTTCGAGATCGCTTATTAATTAGTGAAGCGTGTACGCTTATATTGCCGGTGCATGTGGCGATTGATCAAGCTAGAGAAAAGGCAAGAGGCGGTAAAGCAATTGGTACTACAGGCCGAGGTATTGGCCCTGCTTATGAAGATAAGGCCGGTCGTAGAGGTTTACGTGCGGGAGATTTGTTGGATTCCGAAAGCTTCGCTGAGAAATTAAAAGAGTTAGTGGATTACCATAACTTTATGCTCACGAATTATTATCATACTGACGCAGTTGATTATCAACAAACGTTGGATGAAGCATTACGTTTGGGTGAATTGATTAAGCCGATGCTAACCGATGTCAGTGAAGCACTTTATAAATTTCAAAATGAGGGTGCAAATCTTTTATTTGAAGGGGCTCAAGGCGCTTTATTAGACATTGATCATGGTACCTTTCCGTATGTTACCTCTTCAAGTACCACAGCAGGTGGTGCGGCAACAGGGAGTGGTATTGGGCCTTTAGATCTTAATTATGTGTTAGGAATTACTAAAGCGTATTCAACTCGTGTAGGTAATGGACCTTTTCCTTCAGAATTACATGACGCCAATGGTGAACATTTAGGTACTAAAGGTCATGAGTTTGGTGCAACAACGGGACGTAAACGTCGTACCGGTTGGTTTGATGCCGTTGCCATGCGTAAATCAGCTAAATTAAATAGCTTAAGTGGTATTTGCTTAACTAAGTTAGATGTTTTAGATGGTATGGAAAAAATTGGCATTTGTACCGCCTATCGATTAAATGGTGAAGTCACTGAAACGGCACCTTTAGGTGCTGATCAATACGAACAATGTGAAGCGATCATCGAAGAGATGCCGGGTTGGGATGGAATTACGTTTGGTGTGACTCATTATAATGATTTACCTGAAAATGCTAAGGCTTATATCAAAAGACTGGAAGAGTTAGTGGGCGTAAAAGTAACCATTATTTCTACAGGCCCTGATAGAGATGAAACCATTGTTTTAGAAAACCCCTTTGCATAAAAGAGTTAGGTAATCAAGTTGCTTTTTAAGTGTGTCGCTCTATGGAAAAAATAAAAGTTTTATTTGTTTGTATGGGTAATATTTGCCGCTCACCTACCGCAGAAGGGGTGTTTGCAAAATTACTTAAGGAGCGAGCACTTGAAGAGTACTTCGACATCGATTCGGCCGGCACTCATGCTTATCATGTAGGTGAGCAACCGGATTTGCGTTCACAGCAAGCCGCTTTAGAAAGAAATGTGAAATTGTCTCATTTAAGAGCTAGAAAAGTGATCATGGGTGATTTTGAAGACTTTGATTATATTTTGGCCATGGACGACGATAATTATGCCACGCTAATGTCGGCTTGTCCCCAGCAGTATCAATCTAAAGTATCCTATTTTCTTGATCATGCTCCCCAATTAAATATCAAAGAAGTTCCTGATCCTTATTACGGGGGTCAATATGGTTTTGAGCGGGTATTGAATATGATAGAGGTTGCTTCAGAAGGTTTTTTGAGTATGTTACAAGAAACAGGACGTATTCATCAAAGAAACAAACATTAAGGAATTGATATGGCAATTATCTCAAATACAGTGAGTTACTTAGATGGTGATACCTTATTAGAAGGTTTTTTTGCCTTTGATGATGCTATTTCAGGTAGAAGACCCGTTGTACTCATTAATCATACGTGGGCGGGTAGAGATGAGTTTGTTAAAGAAAAAGCCATAAAACTCGCTGAGTTAGGGTATCTTGGTTTTGCAGTTGATATGTATGGAAGGGGTAAAGTAGGAGGTAGCATTGAGGAATGTTCAGCCTTGATGCAACCCTTTATAGACGATCGGTTAACGATTGTTAAACGTCTACAAGCGGCTTATGCCGCCGTTCGATTAATGCCTTGGGTTGATGATAAACAAATTGCCATGATAGGCTTTTGTTTTGGTGGTTTATGTGCGCTGGATTTTGCTAGATCAGGTGCTAATTTAAAAGGCGTGGTCACTTTTCATGGCTTGTTAAATCCTCCTAGTGACTCTAACCCAGCATCGATCGTGGCAAAACTTTTGGTATTGCATGGACATGATGATCCAATGGTGCCGGTTGAACAGATAGTCGCCTTCGAACAAGAAATGACAAAAGCAGCCGTTGATTGGCAATTACATACCTTCAGCCAAACGCAACATGCTTTTACTAATCCTAAGGCTAATAATCCAGATTTTGGTACGATTTATCAAGAAAATTCAGACCGACGCTCATGGATATTAATGAAAAATTTCTTTGAAGAAATTTTTGCATCATCATAAAGCACAAGACTTTCGACTCATTATCCACAATTTGCTATAATCCTCAGGTTATTTAAAGTTATGGTATCGCACCGATTGAAAGGAATCTAAAGTGTCGCGGTTATATTTAGTCAAAAAACAGGCCAATTCAATGTGATTGGTAAACAGTATATAGGGATCAATGTCAAACTTCGCTAAAGAAATCATTCCAGTTAATCTCGAAGATGAGATGAAGCAATCTTATCTCGATTATGCTATGAGCGTTATTGTGGGTCGGGCCCTCCCAGATGTCAGAGATGGTCTTAAACCCGTACATCGTCGCGTATTGTACGCAATGAGCGAATTAGGTAACGATTGGAATAAGCCATATAAGAAATCAGCGCGTATTGTCGGTGACGTAATCGGTAAATACCATCCGCATGGCGACACGGCTGTTTACGATACGATGGTACGAATGGCTCAGCCTTTTTCCATGCGATATATGCTGATTGATGGCCAAGGTAACTTTGGTTCAGTGGATGGAGATCCTCCAGCCGCTATGCGATATACCGAAGTACGCATGGCAAAGATTGCACATGACTTGTTAGCTGATTTAGATAAAGAAACTGTTAACTTTATCCCCAACTATGACGAATCTGAAATTCAGCCAGAAGTATTGCCTACACGTGTGCCTAATTTATTAGTGAATGGTTCATCGGGTATTGCGGTGGGTATGGCAACTAATATTCCACCTCATAATATGGGTGAAGTTGTCAGCGCTTGTTTAGCGCTTATTGATAATCCAGAATCAACCGTTCTTGATTTAATGGCCTATATTCCTGGGCCAGACTTTCCAACAGCCGCCTCAATTAATGGTGCGGCCGGTATTTATAATGCTTATACCACCGGACGCGGTAAGATATATTTACGAGCGCGTTGTCATTTTGAAAATATTGGCGATAGCAGTCGCCAATCTATCATCACAACCGAATTACCGTATCAAGTCAACAAAGCAAGATTGCTAGAAAAAATTGCCGAATTAGTTAAAGAAGGCAAGTTAGAAGGTATTTCAGGGCTACGTGATGAGTCTGATAAAGACGGAATGCGCATGGTGATTGAATTGCGTCGTGGCGAAGTGCCAGAGGTGGTTCTTAATAATTTATATAAGCAAACCCAATTCCAAACGGTGTTCGGTATCAATATGGTGGCCTTATTAGATGGCCGACCACATTGTATGAATCTGCTTGATATCTTAAAGGCGTTTATTGATCATAGACGTGAAATTGTGACTCGTAGAACCATTTACAATTTAAGACGTGCCCGTGAAAGAGCGCATGTCTTAGAAGGTTTAGCGGTTGCTTTAGCCAATATTGATGTGATGATTGAGTTGATTAAAAACTCTCAAAATCGCGAAGAAGCCAAAGTGGGCTTATTATCCAGAGAATGGAATGCCGGCTTAGTATCTAGTTTGCTTGAAAGCGCCGATGCTACAAGATCTAGACCTGACGATCTTCCAGAAGAGTTTGGTATTCATAGTGGCTTGTATCGACTTTCTGAAACGCAAGCGCAGGCTATTCTTGATTTAAGATTACATCGTTTAACCGGCTTAGAACAAGATAAGATCGTTAATGAATACAGACAATTACTCGAACAAATTGACGAGTATTTATATATTTTAAGTAGCGACGTGCGATTGATGGAAATTATCAGAGAAGAATTGGTCGCTATCAAGGAAGAATATGCGGATCCACGTCGTACTGAAATTATTCAAAACCAACTGGATTTATCAGAGCAAGATTTAATTACTGAAGAAGATATGGTCGTTACCATGTCTCATGAAGGTTATGTCAAGTCCCAGCCGTTAAGTGATTATAAAGCCCAACGACGAGGCGGGCGTGGTAAGTCAGCGACAGCGACTAAAGAGCAGGATTACGTTGATAAACTGATCGTCGCTAATACGCATGACATTATTTTGTGCTTCTCCTCTTCAGGTAAAGTGTATTGGTTAAAAGTGTATCAATTGCCGGTTGCCAGTCGTGCGGCAAGAGGTAAACCTTTTGTCAATTTATTGCCGCTAGAACAGGGTGAGAAAATAAATGCCTTGTTACCGATTCGTGAGTTTACTGAAAATAAATTTATTTTCATGGCAACGTCTGCGGGTACTGTTAAAAAGACCCCTCTTACTGAATTTGAGCGTCAACGCGCCAGCGGTAAAATCGCTATTGATTTAAAAGAAGGCGATACCTTAGTGGGTGTGGCAGTCACAGATGGTAAGCAAAACGTATTGTTATTTGGGTAGCACCGGTAAAGCCGTCTGCTTTAATGAAGAAGATGTGCGCTCAATGGGTAGAACCGCTTCTGGGGTGCGAGGTATGCGCTTACAGGAAGGTCAAAAGATTATATCTTTGATTATCGCAACGGAAGGCACTGTCCTTAACATCACTGAAAATGGTTATGGTAAGCGTACCAAGTTAGAAGAGTTTACGTGTCATAAACGCGGCGGCCAAGGCTTAATCGCGATACAAACTTCAGAGCGTAATGGTGCTGTGATTGGTGCCGTTCTGGTTAATGATAACGATGAAATTATGTTAATCACTGACGGAGGCACGTTGGTTCGTACTCGCGTGGATGGTATCTCAGTCGTGGGTAGAAATACGCAAGGTGTCACTATTATTCGTTTAGATAAAAAAGAAAAAGTGATTGGCGTGGATCGCATTGAAGGTTTAGCGGGCGTCGATGATGAGATTGACGATGCCGATTTAGAAGATGCAGATACTGAAAATAATGTCATTGAAGATGATAGCCTAGACATTGAAACTGAAATAGAAGATTCAATTGATTTAGACGCAGATGACGATACTATTTGAAGCACTCAAAATAGTATCAAGCTATTGCAACAATCTAATGAAGCTTAAAGATAAAATAAAATTTGAACCAAGAGAGATCAATGTCCAAAGTATATAATTTTAGTGCGGGGCCCTCGGTGTTCCCTAAGTCTGTTTTAGAACAGGCTCAGCAGGAGTTATTAGACTGGCAGGGCAGTGGTTTTTCGGTTATGGAAATGAGCCATCGCGGTAAATATTTTCAAAGCATTGCTGAAGCACTAGAAATCGACTTAAGAAGTTTAATGTCGATTCCTGATAATTATAAAGTGTTGTTTTTACAAGGCGGTGCGTCAGCGCAGTTCTCTTTAATTCCGCAAAATATTCTTCAAGGTAAAACCAAGGCCTGTTATGTCAAGACCGGTGCCTGGTCTGAAAAAGCAGCTGCGGATGCGGGGTATTATTGTGAAGTATTAGTGAGTGCGAGTTCAGAAGATTCGCATTACACCACGATTCCTGATGAATCGACTTGGCAGATAGATCCCCAAGCGGCTTATTTACACTATACCTCTAATGAGACTATTCATGGCGTTGAGTTCTCAACAACGCCAAATGCGCACGGTTTACCGTTGGTTGCCGATATGTCTTCTAATATCTTATCTCGAAAAATACAGGTTAGTCAGCATGGGTTGATTTATGCGGGCACTCAAAAAAATATGGGGCCTGCGGGTGTCACGGTTGTTATCGTGCGAGATGATTTAATAAAGCCCGCTAGTTTAACGACGCCAGCCGTATTTAGTTATGCAGAGCAAGCTAAAAATCACTCCATGTTAAATACACCTGCAACCTACAATTGGTATTTAGTGGGCTTGATTTTAAAGTGGTTAAAAGCACAAGGTGGTGTAGAAGCCATGGAGCAGTTAAATATCGCGAAAGCGGCGAAATTGTACCAAGCGATTGATCAATCTTCGTTGTATTCAAACCCTGTGGCAGTCCCTTACCGGTCAAGAATGAACGTGCCGTTTATCCTAGCAGATCAAAACCTAGATAAATTATTTGTGACTGAAGCTGAAGCGAATGGCTTATTTGAATTAAAAGGGCATCGATCAGTTGGCGGTATGAGAGCAAGTATTTATAATGCGATGCCTGAAGAAGGTGTGTTGGCATTGATAGATTTTATGGCTGAATTTGAACGCACCCATTAAACGAAATAACTTTTTAAAGAGTCGTAGTCATGATATCAGTCACCCCCCTTTCTGAACTTAGAGATAGAATCGATGCTATTGATGAGCAGATACTCGCGCTCATCAATCAACGCGCCGCCTGTGCCATGGAAGTGGCTAAAACTAAAATAGCGCAAGGTGAACAAGGTACTTTTTATCGTCCTGATCGCGAATCTTTAGTCTTACGGCGTATTATGAGTTTAAATCAAGGGCCTTTACCTGATTTAACGGCCGTCCGTTTCTTTAGAGAGTTAATGTCGGCCTGCTTAGCTTTAGAAAAACCAATGGATATCGCTTTCTTAGGGCCAGAAGGCACATTTACTCAGCAAGCGGTATTTAAACATTTTGGTCATGCCGTTAAGACCATTCCTGTTACCACGATTAATGAAATATTTAGTGCCGTAGAGTCGGGTAATTGTCAGTTTGGTGTTGTTCCCGTTGAAAATTCAACCGAGGGAGTTATTAGTCATACCTTAGATCGCTTTTCAACCTCACCTTTACAAGTGTGTGGAGAAGTTGAAATTAGAGTGCATCAAAACTTGATGGGGCATGTCACGCGTTTAGCAGACATTACAGAGGTATTCTCGCATCAACAATCCTTGGCGCAATGTCGACAATGGTTAGATAATCATTTGCCGGGTGTAAAGTTAACACCGGTTAATAGTAATGGTGAGGCGGCAAGACTGGCCTCTGTGACCGAAAATGCCGCCGCTATTGCGGGTATTGTGGCCGCCGAAGTGTATAACTTAGGGATCATTGAAAAAAGTATCGAAGATGAGCCTAATAACACCACGCGCTTTATTATTATTGGTCAACAAGCACCGACCCCAACCGGCAATGATAAAACGTCTTTAATCGTATCAACCGGTAATCAGCCTGGAGCGCTTTATAAAATATTAGAGCCTTTTGCTAAGCTGGGTATTGGTATGGTTAATATTGAATCAAGGCCCTCTCGACAAGGATTATGGGATTATCTATTCTTTATAGACATAGAAGGGCACTGTGATGACGAAGTGGTGGCCCAAGCCTTAACGACCATAAAAGATAGTGCAAACATGTTTAGATTATTAGGCTCTTATCCTAAAGCTGTGCTTTAATTAATGCCTAAAAGCTATCCGAATAATAAAAAGAATTAGATAAAATTTATGAATAATAACGATAACATTTATTCGCTGGCCGCTGTTGGCGTGCAACAATTGATTCCTTATAAAGCGGGTAAACCCATAGAGGAACTTGAGCGAGAATTGGGCTTAACCCAAATTATTAAACTCGCTTCCAATGAAAATCCTTTAGGCCCGGGTAAAAAAGCGTTAGCGGCTATTCAAGCGGTGTTGCCGACTTTAGCCTTGTATCCTGATGGCAGTGGCTTTGCTTTAAAACAAGCGCTCGCTAAAAAATATGGTATTCATGAAAGCCAAATAACCTTAGGCAATGGTTCTAATGAATTGCTAGAGTTAGTGGCCAGAACATTTTTAACACCCGAGCATGAGTGTGTTTTTTCACAGCATGCCTTTGCAGTGTATCCTATTGTGACCCAAGCTATTGGGGCAAAAGCGGTTGTCGTTCCTGCTTTAAATTATGGACATGATTTACCTGCCATGCTAAAGGCAGTTACGGATAAAACTCGCCTTGTGTTTATAGCCAACCCCAATAATCCAACCGGAACTTTATTATCTCAAGAAAGTTTAGAAGCCTTTTTGGCGGCATTGCCAGAAACCTGTGTCTGTGTGCTGGATGAGGCGTATTTTGAATTTGTCAGCTCAACGGGCACGATTAATTCAATTGCATGGTTACAACAATTTCCAAACTTACTGATTACGCGTACTTTCTCTAAAGCCTATGGTTTAGCAGGATTACGGGTGGGATATGGTTTATCAAATACAGGTTTGGCGGATTTATTAAATAGAGTTCGGCAGCCCTTTAATAATAATACCCTTGCGTTAGTGGCGGCAGAAGCCGCTTTAACAGATGCTGAGCATTTGGCGCAAACGATTGCAGTTAATACCCAAGGCATGCAGCAATTAACTGAGGGTTTTAAAAAACTGGCTTTAGAGTGGATACCCTCGGCCGGTAATTTTGTGTTAGTCGATGTTAAACAAGCGGCCCAACCTCTTTATGACGCGTTGTTGCATAAAGGCGTCATTGTCAGGCCAGTCGGGAATTATGAATTGCCTAATCATTTGCGTATTAGTATAGGAACGTCAGAAGAAAATAGCGTGTTTCTTAAGGCACTCGCTGAAACGTTGGCTAATGTTTGATCAGCTTACCGTTATAGGCGTTGGTTTAATTGGTGGTTCGGTAGCCCGTGCTGCCAGGCATTTTGGTTTGTGTCAGCGGATTATCGGTTATGGTCGTTCAGCAGATATTCAGAATTTAGAAAAAGCCAAGGAATTGGGCGTTATTGATGATTATTCCTTAAGCCTAGAGCACGCTGTTAAGAATGCAGATTGTGTTCTTATTGCCACTCCCGTTGCGTCTTTACTGGATATTTTTGCTGCGCTTAAACCTTATTGGTCGCAACAGACCATTTATACCGATGTGGGTAGCACGAAAGGCAGTGTAGTAAAAGCAGCGGAACAGGTATTTGGTACTGTTCCTACTAATTTTGTACCCGCGCATCCGATTGCCGGTGCCGAACAAAGTGGTGTCGAAGCGGCTTTATATGACTTGTTTTTAAATAGACGTTTAATTATAACACCGTTAGAAAACACCCAGCCCAGTGCAGTCACGCAAGTTAAATCGTTGTGGGAAGGTTGTGGTTCTTTGGTGTCATTCATGGATGTTCAACATCATGATGCCGTCTTAGCGGCGACCAGTCATTTGCCACACCTATTGGCTTTTGCTTTAGTCAATATGTTGGGGCACAAAGATGAACAGAGTGAAATCTTTAAATATGCAGCGGGCGGTTTTAGAGATTTCACGCGGATTGCTTCCAGCGATCCTGCTATGTGGCGGGATATATGTTCCGCCAATAAAAGCGAAATAATCCCATTGCTCCAGCAAACAAAGGCGCAATTGGATGCATTACAGCAGTTGTTGGAGCAAGATGATAGCCAACAAATTTTAAACCTCTTTGCGTATGCCAACACTGCGAGGCAACGCTTTCTTACTCAGTTTGAAGGAAATATGTCAAAATCAATCACATTTCAAGTTTTGCCAGGTGGAAAATTACAAGGTGAAGCACGCGTTCCAGGTGACAAATCTATGTCACATCGTTCAATTATGCTGGGCTCCTTAGCAGATGGCGTAACGCATGTTAAAGGCTTTCTTGAGGCAGAAGATGCATTGGCAACCTTACAAGCATTTCGTGACATGGGCGTTGAAATTGAAGGGCCTGTTGACGGTTGCTTAACAATACATGGTGTAGGGAAACATGGCTTAAAAGCGCCTAAAAATGATTTGTATTTAGGTAACTCAGGGACTTCAATGAGATTGCTAAGTGGTTTATTAGCAGGACAACCCTTTAACTCGGTATTAACAGGGGACAAATCCTTATCAGGTCGTCCTATGAAACGTGTGACAGGGCCATTAACGTCTATGGGCGCAGAGATTAAAACCACAGAGCTAGGCACAGCACCGTTACACATTACCGGTAAAGCCGGTCATTTAACCGGTATTAATTACATAATGCCAATGGCCAGTGCGCAAGTTAAATCGTGTTTATTATTAGCCGGTATGTACGCAGAGGGCAATACGAGCGTCACAGAACCAGCACCCACACGAGATCATACTGAGCGCATGTTATCTGGTTTTTCATACCCAGTGACGGTGGAAGGTAGCAAAGTTACGATTAATGCAAATGGACAATTAACCGCTTCAGATATTGATGTGCCGAGTGATATTTCGTCTGCCGCATTCTTTTTAGTCGGTGCGTCAATTGCACCCGGTTCAGATTTGTTATTGAAACATGTCGGTATTAATCCAACCCGAACCGGTGTGATTGATATCTTAAGATTAATGGGCGCTAATATTGAAGTACTTAACGAGCGTGAAGTCGGTGGTGAACCGGTTGCAGATCTTCATGTTGTTTATAGCCCGCTTAAAGGGATTGATATTCCTGAACACTTAGTGCCATTAGCTATTGATGAATTCCCTGTGTTATTTGTTGCGGCAGCCTGTGCAGAAGGTCAAACCCGTTTAAGTGGTGCAGAAGAATTAAGAGTTAAAGAATCTGATCGTATCCAAGTGATGGCAGATGGCTTGCAAATATTAGGCGTTGATGCCCAACCAACCGCAGATGGGATGGTCATTCAAGGCGGATCAATTGGCGGTGGCGTGGTGATTTCACATGGTGACCATCGTATTGCCATGTCTTTCTCAATTGCAGGTTTAAGAGCGACTGCGCCCATTACTGTACTGGATTGTGCCAACGTCAACACCTCATTCCCTGAGTTTAAAGATTTAGTTAAGCGTTTAGGATTAGATTTAACCTGCGAGGAAGCTTAATAATGTCTATCCCAGTTTTAACTATTGATGGACCCAGTGGGGCCGGTAAAGGCACAGTGAGTCGGTTAATTGCCAAAAAATTGGGCTGGCATTACCTCGATAGCGGCTCTATTTACCGTTCTTTAGCCCTTGCTTTGCAAAAAGCCGCTGTTGATATTACAGCGGTTGACGACATTGTGTCGATTGCAAAAGCAATGGTGTTAGAGTTTGAGTGTAACGATGAACTAATCGTGAAATTAAACGGTGAAGATATTACTCCGCAATTAGGGTTAGAAAGTACCGGCAGCATTGCCTCGCAAATTGCGGCATTGCCTGAAGTTAGACAGGTTTTATTAAAAAAACAGCAAGACTTTAAACAGTTACCTGGGTTGGTTGCTGACGGCCGAGATATGGGAACCGTGGTGTTTCCAGACGCCGAATATAAAGTGTTTTTAACCGCAAGCGCTGAAAAAAGAGCGGCTCGTCGGTATAAACAGTTGAAAGAAAAAGAAATTGATGCTAATCTTATGCAGATTACAATCGAGATCGAAGCACGAGATCGTCGAGATAGTGAGCGCCAAGCCGCTCCCTTAGCCATGGCGAATGATGCGCTTTACATTGATTCTTCAGATTTAACAATAGAATCAGTCATTCAAGAAGTAATAAACTTAATCCATTAAGGATTTTTTATCGGGCCACATTATTTTGATGTGGTTTTTTTTAACTTTGATATAGAAAGGTTTGTTCGAGTTTCGACAAACATGGGAAATTATAAAATGAGCGAAAGCTTTGCTGCGTTACTTGAAGAAAGTTTAACCAAGACCAAAATGAGTCCTGGTGCCATGTTGATTGGTACAGTAATCGATATCGAAAATGATATGGTTATCGTAAGTACACATTCAAAATCAGAAGGCGTCATTCCTAAATGGCAATTTTTAAACAACGATGGCGAATTAGAAGTATCAATTGGCGATGAAGTTGAAGTTGCTTTAGATTTATTTGAAGACGGCTTAGGTGCAACCCTTCTTTCAAGAGACAAAGCTAAGAAAAACAAAGCTTGGTTTGAACTTGAAACAGCATTTGAAAAAGAAGCAACTATTATCGGTCGTATCACTGGTAAAGTTCGTGGTGGTTTCACTGTTTCTGTTGGCGCATTACGTGCCTTCTTGCCAGGTTCATTGGTTGACGTTCGCCCAATCAGAGACACTACATTCCTTGAGAATCGTGATCTTGAATTCAAAGTTATTAAAATTGATCAAAAACGTAACAACGTGGTTCTTTCACGTCGTGCAGTTGTTGAAAAAGAATACAGTGCAGAAAGAGAAGAGTTACTTAAAACACTGGAAGAAGGTGCAGTGGTTACCGGTGTTGTTAAAAACTTAACTGATTACGGCGCGTTCATTGACTTAGGCGGTATTGATGGTCTATTACACATTACTGACATGGCATGGCGTCGTGTACGTCACCCCTCTGAGTGTGTAGAAATCGGTCAAGAAATTAAAGTTAAAGTCTTGAAATATGACAAAGACAAAAACCGTGTTTCTTTAGGCATGAAGCAAATGGGTGAAGATCCATGGCAAAACATTGCACGTCGTTACCCAGCGGGTACACGTGTATTCGGTAAAGTTAACAACCTAACTGATTACGGTTGCTTCGTTGAAATTGAAGAAGGCGTTGAAGGTTTAGTTCACGTTT
>CAIPDT010000110.1 GCA_903863905.1 uncultured Methylococcaceae bacterium | reverse complement strand
TTTTCATATCAAACACCCGCTGTAAACTATATAACCCCAGCCTTATAATATCAAACACCCGCTTTTTAACAAGTTTCACTTTTTTTGACCCATAACCAACACGTTATAAAACGAATCACTAGGGAATACCCTATTAAATCTCTTAAGAAAAGTTATTGTAACTATTCAGCAAGGCCCAGTATTGCCACGAAATCACCCTAAAGGCTTAGAGAATAAACTCGGGTAATTTACCGTCAAACAATAAAGTCAAAGCTTCGCTGGCAGAGACGTTATTTTTTCGACAGATCGAAGATAACTCCGGACGCGACAAAAGATCTTCGCACCTTCTTGGCTTCAAAAGCACCCCGATATTTTCTGATGAACCTTCGTCATCCTGATATCATTTTCACCTTGGTTATTTGTGAAGGGGACACGTTTATCAGTCATGAACCTGCTTCCAATGGAATACTGGTAAACTGAGTTAATTCATTGATTTCGGACATGGCTATGTGACCGCTTTTGGCATGAGCACTATACAATGCCCATTTTGTGTTTGAAAGACAATGTAACCAGTCAACATTAAGCATCTAAACGCTAAATGCTGACTGTTTTATCTATACCAAGCTCTTATAAAGTCTTTATCTATAACAAGCGCTTATAACGTCGCTAACACCGCCGCCACCGTTTCGCCCATCGCTGAAGGGGTTGGGCTGATATGAACACCTAACTCTCTTAAAATAGCGACTTTTTCTGCAGCTCCTTCACCAGCAGACGAAATAATCGCACCGGCGTGACCCATGCGACGACCTTCTGGCGCAGTTAAACCCGCGATATAAGCCACCACCGGTTTGGTCATATATTGTTGCGCATACAAGCCGGCTTCAACTTCTTGTGGGCCACCGATTTCACCGATCATCAACACGACTTTAGTCTCAGGATCATTCTCAAAGTGCTCTAAAATATCCCGATGTGAACTGCCATTGATAGGATCACCACCGATACCGACCGAACTTGAAATACCAATGCCTAAGCGTTTCATTTGATCAGCCGCTTCATAGCCTAAGGTACCCGAACGGCCTACGATGCCTACATTACCTTGTTTGTAAATGTGGCCGGGCATAATACCCAACATAGAGCGGCCTGGGCTAATAGTCCCTGCACAGTTTGGACCGGTTAAGATCATGCGCTCATTTTCAGGAAAACGACGCAAGAAGTTTTTAACGGTCATCATATCCTGAGTCGGAATACCGTCAGTAATAGAGACACAATATTTAATACCGGCATCCGCCGCTTCCATAATAGAATCAGCTGCAAACGCAGGGGGTACAAATATAATACTGGCTTCAGCGCCCACTTCATTCACGGCTTCTTTAACAGTATTAAATACCGGTAAACCTAAATGTGTTTGACCGCCTTTACCGGGAGTGACACCACCGACGACTTTTGAACCGTAATTAATCATGTCTTGGGCATGAAAGCTACCGATTTTACCGGTGAAACCTTGCACGATGATACGGGTGTGTTCATTAATAAAAATTGCCATTTAAATCTCCCCCGCCGCTTCTTTTGCAACGACTTCGTTACGGGCTTGCACCGCTTTTTCGGCGGCTTCAGCTAAGGTTTCTGCAGTAATAATCGGTAAGCCACTTTCTCTGATAATGCGTCGGCCTTCTTCTACGTTAGTCCCTGATAAACGCACGATCAACGGTACTTTCATATCGATTTTTCTAACCGCTTGCACCACCCCTTCGGCGATCCAATCACAACGATTAATACCCGCAAAAATATTAACTAACATGGCTTTAACGCCTTTGTCAGCCAAGACTAAACGAAACGCTTTTTCAGTTCGTTCTGCAGAAGCACCACCGCCCACGTCTAAAAAGTTTGCAGGCTCGCCACCGGCTAATTTAATCATGTCCATCGTGGCCATCGCTAAACCTGCCCCATTGATCATACAACCAATGTCACCGTCTAAACCAACATAGCTTAGACCACGGTCGGCTGCGGCCATTTCACGCGGATCTTCTTGGGTTTTATCACGTAACTCTGAGATCTTTAATTGTCTAAATAACGCGTTATCATCAAAGCCCATTTTAGCGTCTAAAGCGACCAATTCACCGCCCCGGGTGACCACTAACGGGTTGATTTCTAACATACTGACATCTAAAGCCCGTAAGGCGTTATAACAGCCTTTAATGGTTTTAACTGCATGACTCATGATTTCAGCATCTAAGCCTAAAGCAAAGGCCATTTCACGGGCTTGATAATCTTGTAAACCTACCGCAGGCTCAATATAGATTTTAGTAATTGCTTCTGGATTAGTCAGGGCTAATTCTTCAATATCCATCCCACCTTGAGCAGAACCGACCATCACAATGCGTTCTGAGCTACGATCGACTAAAAAGCAAAAGTATAATTCTTTCGCAATATCGGTGCCGGCTTCCACATACAATCTTGAACAGACTTTACCCGCTGGGCCTGTTTGATGCGTGACTAAGCGTTTGCCCAATAAAAAGTCTGCCGCCGCTTGAACTTCGTCATGCGTTTTGCAAATCTTAATACCGCCCGCTTTACCCCGTGCACCGGAATGAATTTGTGCTTTAACTGCCCACACATGGCCACCGATTTCTCGGGCCCGTTGTACGGCATCTTCTGAACTGTACGCTAAACCACCTTCGGCGATTTTAATTCCGTACCCACTTAAAATATCTTTCGCTTGATACTCATGAATATCCACAGCATCTCTCTTTCTGTAAATTAATAATAAAAATAACTGGGTTCAAGTCTAGCAACAGACTTGAACCCGAGGGTAACTATTTAGTTTTGGCTGCAATCGCTTCTGCGGCTTTAACGACATTATTAGCCATTTTTTCTGACGCTGCATCAATTAATCGACCATCTAAAGCCGCAGCACCTTTACCTTGTGCCGCCGCTTCTTGTAAGGCCGCTAAAATTCTTTTGGCTTTTTCAACTTCTGCCGCTGGCGGTGTAAACACTTCATTGGCTAATTCAACTTGGGTTGGATGAATAGCCCATTTACCTTCACAACCTAAGGCCGCCGCACGTCTTGCCGCTGCTTTATAGCCTTCAGGGTCTTTAAAATCACCAAAAGGCCCGTCAATGGGGCGCAAACCAAAGGCGCGACATGCCACAGTCATACGACTAATCGCCGCATGCCATTGATCACCCGGGTAATCAGGATTTAAACCACCTATGTTGGTGGTTCTTGCACGGTTGCTGGCGGCATAATCAGCCACGCCAAAATGTAAGGCCTCAAGACGACCTAAAGCGCCATTGCGGGCAATATCTTCTACGTTGGCCATCCCTAAAGCCGTTTCAATTAACGCTTCTATACCAATTTTATTCTTCAAACCTTGTTGCATTTCCAGTTGATTCAACATGGCTTCGACCATATAAACGTCAGAATACACCCCGACTTTTGGGATTAAGAGGGTGTCTAATTTTGCGCCACACTGTTCGACTAAATCAACGACATCTCGAACCATATACTGGGTATCAAGACCATTAATACGAACAGAAATAGTAACGCCATGGCCTTTCCAGTCCATATCGTTAATGGCTTCTATGATGTTTTTTCGGGCGCGTAATTTGTCGTCCGGCGCAACTGCATCTTCAAGATCCAGAAAAATGAAGTCCGCACCGCTTTTCATCGCCTTTTCAAACATCTCAGGACTAGAGCCTGGAACCGCTAATTCACAACGCTGAACGCGTTGAACTGACGCTGCATATAAAGTGTGACTCATTTGTAGATTCCTAATTTCATGGGTGTAAAAATATCAATGTTTATTAATCGTGAATGGGCAAACAATACGATCATAGAAACAAATAAATCGCCCATTCTACTTTCAGCACCACCAATGTCAATTTTTAACGTACACTTTTGACTTAAAGTTGTAATCAAATCTTGCTGAATGCGAGTGCCTATGTCATTATTGCAAGTTTTTTGGGCGGCTAATTTCACCCTCAATGCCCGAAGCATTCATTTAACTACTTAATTTAAGAGGCAATCTCATGGCTGGTCGTAACCACCTATATATTCCAGGCCCTACTAACGTGCCTAATGAAATTCTTAACGCGATGCATATCACGATGGAAGATCATCGCTCGCCGGTATTTCCTAAATTACTGACGCCTCTACTAGAAGATCTAAAGAAAATCTTTAGAACTGAAACGGGACAAGCTTTTATTTTTCCTGCGACCGGTACAGCAGGCTGGGAAATCGCTTTAACCAACACCTTAAATCCAGGTGATAAAGTGTTAATCTATCGTTTTGGTCAGTTTAGCCATCTCTGGGCTGAAATGTGTAAACGTTTAGGTCTTGATGTTGAAATTCATCAAGAAACGTGGGGCAAAGGTATTCCTCTTGACCGTTTAGAAGCGCGTTTAAAAGAAGATACTCAACACGAAATTAAAGCCGTTTTAGCGACACACAATGAAACAGCAACTGGTGTAACCAGTGACATTGCGGGTGTTCGTAAAGCCTTAGACGTTACTAGCCACCCTGCACTTTTATTTGTTGATGGCGTCAGCTCTATTGCCAGCCTTGATTTCCGTATGGATGAATGGGGCGTTGATGGTGCAATCAGTGGCTCACAAAAAGGTTTTATGATGCCTGCGGGCGGTGCCTTTTTAGCTTTTAGTCAAAAAGCCTTAAAAGCGACTGAAACCGCGTCTTTCCCACGTTGCTTCTTAGATTTAAAAGATCAAATCACCGCTAACAAAGATGGCTACACGCCTTATACGCCTGCATTACCGATTCTTTACGGTTTACGTAAAGCGTTGGATATGTTGTTGGAAGAAGGTCTTGAAAATGTCTATGCACGTCATCACCGTTTAGCAGAAGGCACTCGTAAAGCGGTGGCGGCTTGGGGCTTAAAAATATGTGCTCAACCGGGCTTTGAATCAGACACAGTCACTGCGATTGTAGTACCTGAGGATAAAGATGCTCGTGATGTGATTAGCACCGCATTTAATCGTTATAACATTTCATTAGGCGGTGGTTTATCAGAATTAGCGGGTAAAGCCTTCCGTATTGGTCATGTCGGCGATATGAATGATGTGTCTATGTTAGGCGCTATTGCCGGTGTTGAAATGGCACTATTAGATAACGGTTTTGACATTGTACCCGGTAGCGGCGTTGCAGCTGCCATTGAATATTATCGCGCAACGGCTAAATAATTAGCCGACGGGATACTTAACTCTAGTCAGGGTCAGGGAGTTTTATCGAGCAACCTTTTTAGCGAAGGTTGCTCGCCCTGTTTACCCACCTTCTTTAATGACTAAGACAATAGCCAGGACTTTCAATGCATAAACCTAAAGTCATCGTGACGCGTCAATGGCCTGCTGAAGTTGAAACCCAATTAAAAGCCCTTTACGACGTCCAATTAAATACTTCCGATATTCCGTTCACACCTGAACAACTCAAACACGCATTTCAATCGGCGGATGCCGTATTAACCACAGTGACGGATACTATCAACGCAGAAGTTTTAAGCGTTGAGAACATACGCGCTAAAATCATCGGTAACTTTGGGGTCGGTTATAACAATATCGATATCGTCACGGCCAAAGCCCAAGGTTTAGTCGTAACCAATACGCCTCACGTCTTAACCGAATGTACCGCTGACATAGGCATGTTGTTACTGTTAATGTCAGCTCGAAGAGCCTCTGAAGGCGAGCGTCTTATCTTAAACAAACAATGGATTGGCTGGAAACCCACTCAACTGATTGGTCAAAAAGTGACGGGTAAAACCTTAGGCCTGATTGGTTTTGGGCGTATCGCTCAAGCTATGGCTAGAAAAGCCCATTTTGGCTTTGGCATGAAGATTATCTTTTTTAATCCTTCTGCACCTGATCAAACCATCGTGGATAGTTTGCAAGCCACGCGCTGTGACAGCGTTGAAGAGGTATTGTCTGAAGCGCATTTTGTATCGTTACATTGCCCCGGTGGAGCGGCTACTAAGCATTTAATCAACGAAGAACGCTTAAAACTCATGCGACCTTCTGCGCACTTGATTAATACGGCGCGAGGCGATGTGGTAGAAAGTCAGGCGTTAATAAAAGCCTTAAAAGAAGGGTGGATTGCGGGGGCCGGCTTAGATGTATTTGAGAACGAACCGAATCTTGATCCTGAATTTTTAGAATTGAATAATGTATCCCTGTTGCCGCATTTAGGCAGTGCTACAGAAGAAACTCGACTGGCAATGGGTAATCGCGTATTAACTAATATCGCCGCCTATTTTGCCGGGACTGAACCACCCGATCGCGTTGTATAGCCCTTTAACTTTAGTACGCTTAACCCTTAAGGCCTACCCTATATTGATAGGTTTTAAGGGTTCATTCCTGTAGATAAACTATCGACCATAGCGTATTAAACGTCGCTTAAACTGCAAACAATTGCTTAACTGAGTCTTTCTCTTCTTTAAGTTCGGCTTCAGAAAGCGTTAAATGCTCTTGGCTAAACTCATCTAATTCTAAGCCTTGAACAATTCTCACCTTGCCCTCTTTTACGATGACCGGAAAAGAGAACATCAAATCCTGTTCTACGCCATAACTGCCATCAGAAAGCACCACCATACTGACCCACTCACCGTCTGGGGTTCCAAACACCCAATCCTTCATTTGATCAATGGCAGCCTTTGCAGCCGAAGCGGCACTGGATTGTCCACGGGTTTTAATCACCACAGCACCACGTTGTTGTACGGTCGGAATGTAATCTTCAATAAACCATTCTTTCTCAACTAAAGACAGTGCCTCCTGACCTTTAACCGTGGCATGATTGATATCTGGATATTGAGTGGTTGAATGGTTACCCCAAATAATCACATTCTTAACATCGGTTGTTAATACCCCACACTTTTCAGCTAACTGATTAATAGCGCGATTATGATCAAGACGACTCATTGCTGAAAAGTTTTCTGAACCAAGATCAGGTGCATTCTTATAGGCAATTAAGGCATTGGTATTAGCTGGGTTTCCGGTGACTAAGACTTTAACATGACGATTAGCCACTGCATTTAAGGCTCTGCCTTGCACGGCAAATATCTCAGCATTTAAGTGCAATAGATCACTTCGTTCCATGCCTGGCCCTCTTGGGCGAGCCCCCACTAAAAAGGCATAATCTACATGTTTAAAGGCCACCATCGGATCATCGGTCATCTCAACGCCATGTAGCAAAGGATTGGCGCAATCTTTTAACTCCATCACCACCCCTTGTAAGGCATTCATGGCGGGTGGAATCTCTAATAAATGTAAGATGATCGGTTGCTCTGGCCCTAACAAAGCACCGGCCGCCAAACGAAAAAGCAATGAATAACTAATTTGCCCAGCCGCACCAGTGACTGCTATATGGATAGGTGTTTTCATTTAATGTCCTTTATTTTTATAGGGGGCTACTCAATTTATGCATAATCGTATCACTCCTAACACAGTAAAAACACTGTTAAATGCAACAGCTTAATCACGGACGGTATTCTTTATCGGTTATAATACCTTTAAAATTCTCACATTAACGCAGACAGACAGGTAAGTTAATGAAAAAATTACTCTTCCAATTTGACACGGATACCCAACCTTCCGTTTTTGATACCGTGGTCGGCTATGATGGTGGGGCTGATCATGTTATGGGTTATGCAAACATAACCCCAGAAAATGTCACTGGCTTAGTCGAAGGCGCTATCTTTACCCGTGCCCCTAAAGATAAAAAAAATACCGCCATCTTTGTGGGTGGCAGTAACATGGCCGAGGGCCAAAAATTATTCACGGCAATCCAACGTTGTTTCTTTCCCGGCTTTAGAGTGTCTGTCATGTTAGACAGTAATGGCAGTAACACCACGGCGGCGGCAGCGGTTGCCAAACTGGCTGCCAGTGGTACGCTGTCAGGCAAGAAGGCGGTTGTACTGGCTGGAACTGGCCCCGTTGGACAACGAGCGGCGGCGATGCTGGCTCAAGAAGGTGCCAACGTATCCATCACTGCGCGTAAAATGGAGCGTGCCGTTGAAGCCTGTCAGAATATAAAACGACGCTTTGGGGTTGATATCACCCCGCTTGAAGCTATTGATAATGTAGCCCGTGCAGAGGCTATCCTTGGCGCTCATATTGTCTTAGCCACCGGTGCAACTGGCGTTGAATTACTAACCGTAGAACAATGGCAAAATAATAACACCCTTGAAATGATTGCGGATGCAAATGCCACCCCGCCTTTAGGGATTGGTGGCACCGAAATGATGGATAAAGGCACGCTTCGACACGGTAAAATAATCTGGGGAGCCATTGGCTTTGGCGTCCTTAAATTAGCATTACATCGTGCGTGCGTGGCTAAATTATTCGAAGACAACACTCAGGTTTTAGATGCTGAAAACATCTTTGCGTTAGCCAAAGAAATGGCTTAATAGCGACCCCATTAAATGAATCCACCGCCTGAGCAACTAACCGCCTTAGCAAAACAGCACGCCTTGAGCTTATTTGCGACAGGCATTAGTGCGGCTGACCCGTATCAGGCGGTGCAACAGTGCTTAACGGTTGAGAACCAACAACTCAAACTCCGGCTTAGCTTGGACAATTCTTTACAGTATCGCACTCAGCATTGGTCAAAAGTTCATTTAATTGCCTTTGGTAAAGCCGCCTGTGCCATGATAAAGGCGGCTCGAGACATTATTCCCCCTCAGTTACTTTCTGATAATGCGATTGCCGTCACTAATTATGAAAACGTGTGCGTTATCGAGGACATTAATGTATTCGGAGCCGCTCATCCCTTACCGGATCTTGCCGGTCTAAACGCGGCTCAACAGTGTGCGACTATTGCTCAACAAGCCCAAACTACCGAGTTAGTTTTAGTCTTAATCAGTGGCGGAGGCTCCGCTTTAATCCCTTACCCTGTTGATGGCATCAGTTTAGCCGACAAAATAGCCACCACTGATTTACTACTGGCCAGTGGTGCGCCCATTCAAGCGATCAATTGTGTCCGTAAACATTTATCTAGATTAAAAGGCGGAGGACTGGCCAAAATGGCGAGTCCTGCCGATTTACATGCACTGATATTATCTGATGTATTAGATGATGATTTAAGTGCGATAGCCAGCGGGCCTACCGTTCCTGATGCCACTACGTTTAATGACGCTTTAGCGATATTAACGCAATACGGTCTAAGCGATTGCAT
>CAIPDT010000109.1 GCA_903863905.1 uncultured Methylococcaceae bacterium | reverse complement strand
GTGGAACCTAGAAGTTCTTTCATCAGAAGTTTAATATAATGACTTCTATAACATTTGATGCGCTTAAAATTAGTCGAGCAAGACGGGTAATTTGCTTTGTTAAAATGGATGATGGGCTTTCTTATAGCCGGCATATTATCTTTAGTCATTAAAACATTCATCTAGTCTTTTCTGCTTATTATTAAGCCACCCCTGAAGGTGGCTTAATAACAGATTCAATTAATTAAAAAACTTAGCTGCGTTTATTAAGGTGTTATAAATCCCCCACCCTAAAGCCAACGCCACTACAGACCATGCAAAGATAACCAATAACACTGACGTTGTTTGAACTGTCTGAACACCTTCCGCCTCTACTTCATCGTCTAACTCAACTTCGTGCATGTGATGTTTTTCTGCGGCTAACTCCTTAGCGGTCATAAACCATTTATCCGCGACCGGTCTAATCAATAAGTTACAGCACAAACCGATTAATAATAAGCCGGCTAAAATCATCATGGTTTGGTTATACACTTGCTCACGTGGCAAGCCTAAACCCAATTGATAATCGCGCATATAATTTACAATCACTGGCCCTAAGATACCTGCCGTTGCCCAAGCTGTGAGTAAGCGCCCATGAATCGCGCCTACCATCTGGGTACCGAATAAATCCGCTAAGTAGGCGGGTACTGTAGCAAAGCCGCCACCATACATACTTAAAATCACACAAAAAGCCGAGACAAAAAGTAATTTATTACCGGTACTGGCTAAACTTGGCACACTTAAATATAAAGCACAACCTAAGATAAAGAACACAAAAAAGGTCACTTTACGTCCCAAGCCATCTGATAAGGTTGCCCAAAAAAACCGCCCACCGATATTAAATAAACTTAATAAAGCCGTAAAGCCTGCCGCCACTGATGCAATCGCCGCTAATTGTGTTTTGTCTAATTCACTATAGGTTTTAGCCACACCAATCAATTGCCCACCAAACACCTCTTGTAACATGGGTGATGACATCCCTATCACGCCAATACCGGCGCTGACGTTCATACATAAAACACCCCATAACAACCAGAACTGTTTAATCTTAAAGATATTTTTAACATGTACGTGATGCTCCGTCATCATCCGCTTACTTTTCTTATTCGCTGGAACCACCCAACCTTTAGGCTTCCAACCATTAGCGGGGATTCGGTAACTTAAGGCCCCCGTCATCATAAAAAAGAAGTAAATACTGGCCATGACAATAAAGGTTTGCATAACCCCCACATCGGTAGGTGTCGCAAAATGCTTCATTAAAGTAGTCGCTAACGGTGAACCAATCATAGCGCCACCACCAAAACCCATAATGGCCATACCGGTTGCCATGCCGCGACGATCAGGAAACCATTTAATTAATGTCGATACTGGGGATATATAACCTAAGCCTAAACCAATCCCACCAATCACACCCGACCCTAATAACATGAGCCAAAACTGGTGATAATAGATTCCCAGTGCTGACAGCAACATGCCACCACACCAGCATAACGCACTTATCACCGCCGCTTTACGGGGTCCTACATGTTCTAACCAACCGCCCCAGATGGCGGCAGATGATCCCAAAAACACAAAGAATAAGGTGTACATCCAACCTAAGGTTGAGATCTTCCAATCACAGGTTGTGATAAACAGTTCTTGAAAAAAACCTACTTCAGGGCCACAGGCGAGACTCTCTTTGATACCAATGGCTTTAGACAACGGTAACCAGAACACCGAAAACCCGTAAGCCATCCCGATACACAAATGAATCGCTAAAGCCGCTGGTGGCACTAACCACCGATTAAATCCCGGTGCTGCGACTGTGCGTTCTTTATTTAAAATACCCAACATACTATTGCTCATCGCGTTTATTTCTTATAAAAGCTGAAATTATACTGTTATATAGCACGTTAACCTAATGCCAACACGCGTATCAATTGATTCAAGTTTTTATACGTGTCAGTTGAAACTCTTGTAAAATCTAAATGTCTGTGTATATTGTTGATGTTTGTTAATTTTAACATGAGGAATCTAATTCAAATGAAAGTCAATACAGCTATTTCAAGCCCCCAATCGAGTATTCTAGCAACCAATAAAGTATTAAAAAATACTTACATGCTATTATCAATGACCTTAATGTTCAGTGCGATGACCGCGGGTGCGGCCATGTACTTTAACCTCCCTCCTTTTGGCATGATTGCTACCTTGGTAGGGTTTTATGGTTTATTCTTTTTAACAGCAAAATTTAGTAACAGTGCTTTAGGCTTGCTGTTCGTCTTTGCCTTAACCGGCTTCATGGGTTTAACACTAGGCCCTATTTTAAGTATGTATGTACATGCGTTCAGCAATGGTCATGAATTAATCATGATGGCACTGGGCGGCACTGGCGCTATCTTTTTAGGCTTATCAGGCTACGCTTTAACCACTCGCAAAGATTTCAGCTACTTAGGTGGCTTCTTAATGGTGGGTGTATTGGTTGCCTTTTTAGCCGGCATTGGCGCAATTGTTTTCGCAATTCCTGCCTTGTCTTTAGCTGTTTCTGCCATGTTTATTTTATTGATGTCTGGAATGATTTTACTGCAAACCAGCCAAATCATTAATGGCGGAGAGACTAACTACATCTTAGCGACTATTTCGCTTTATGTATCTATCTATAACTTGTTCTTAAGCTTGTTACAAATCTTAGGTGTGTTTAGCGGTAGAGAATAAGTTTTACTTATAAAAAAAGGGTGTCGTTAAGACACCCTTTTTTTTGCGCCTCAAAAAGCCATCGTCGCTTGATAAAGCTCAACGCCCCTTAAGGTAATAACTCCCAGTTGGTACCGTAAGTGGTTTCTTGTTTAAAGTTTTGCCACACAAAGCCAGGACGCACAATCGGTTTAGTAGGAATCATAAAGGTAACCAAATCCACCCCACCACATAAAGTACGGCCCACCATTTGTAATAACCCAGTCATAACACCCGCAGTTGCCGCATAAGCAGGACCTTCTGTACGACTCGCGATAATAATATTCTTAGGTATTTCTACCATACCTGTAACAACGTTAGTGACACCATTGCCTAATTTAACACCCATTTTGGCCGGGTAACTAGACGCTGTTGCCACATAAGGCGTCAAAAAGAACAGGGCCGTTAACATCATTAAAACTTTTAAAAGCTGTTTCATTGCTAATTCCATAAAGAGTAAATAATTGAAAAGGGGGGATGGGTAAACTCGAAAAATACTAACATACTGCTAGGGCAATGTACAAACAGCGTTTTTAAAGCGGCCATAGCGTAACAACATGGCAGGCAAGAACAGTAAATTTAACACAGTTGAACTGGCCAAACCACCGATGATAATAGCGGCCATCGGCCCCATAATTTCTCTGCCAGGATTATCACTATTAAAAGCGATCGGAAACATCGCTAAAGCCGTCACTAAAGCGGTCATTAAGATAGACGGTAAGCGTTCTTGAGCACCCAATATCACCGTCTCCAAATTCCACTCATGACCTTCAACTTCAACCAAATGCCGATAATGTGACAGCAACATAATACTATTGCGCACCGTAATACCAAACAGCGTGACAAAGCCCACCACAGAACCCACCGATAAGGTGGCGTCCGTCACCAATACCGCCACCACGCCGCCAATAAGGGCAAACGGTAAATTAACCAGTGCCAATACGGTATTACGCACCCGACCAATAGCCATATAAATAAAAATCAACACGCCACAACCGGCCAATAATGAATGTAATATTAATTCATTACGGGCTTGAGCTTGTTCAATGGCTGCACCAGTAAACTCTGGATAACTGTCCGCTGAAATAGGAATCTCTTTTAAGACCTTAGCGTTAAGTTCGGCCATAAAGTCGTCCATATCACGGTCACGAACCTGACACGTAACCGACTGACGCCGTTGAGCGCCTTGATGCAAGATATTATAACGACTAGCGGTATGCCGAATCTCTGCCACCTGCTCTAATTTAATCAACGCACCCTCTTTGGCTCTAAGCGGTAACTGCCCTATTGCTTCCGGTTGCTGTCTTAATTCTGGCGCCAAAGCGACCGCAATATTCATGATTTTTTTACCTTGAATATGCTTACCAACAACGCGCGTTTCATACGCTGCTTGCACCGCTCCAATCACATCAGCCGGCATTAAGCCCCAAAAATTGAGCTGTTCAAGATTCAAATGAATCTCTAACAACGGCGTGGCCGGAGGTGAGCGCAACTGAACTTCTGTCGCTCCAGGAATTTCGCGCATTAATTGGGCTAATATTTGTGCCTGACTGTCTAATACGTTTAAATCATTACCATACAGATTAACTACTACAGGGGCGGTATACCCTGAAATAGTTTCATCAATCCGTTCTGTTAAAAAGGTATTGGCTTCAAAACCAATCCCTGGAAATTGCTCAAGGGTGTTTTGTAACTGTTGAAAGATCTGTTGTTGCTGAGCCCCGTTTAAAGGCTCTAAGCGAACTTCATACTCACTATAATGACTGCCATAGGTATCCGCCCCTCGCTCAGCTCGACCCGCCCATTGTGAAACAGATTGCACGCCTGGGATGGCTAAAAACTGCTCGGTTAATTGACTGCCGATTCGAATAGACTCCGGCAATGACGTGCCCGGAATACTGGTGGTGTGCACAATATAATGCCCCTCGCGTAGTTCGGGTAAGAACTTACTGTCTAATTGAGCAAAAGCCGAGAGTGCGAACACACACACACCTAAACTCGCCCAGATTAGCGCCTTAAAATGATTAAACACAAAACCTAGGGCACGTTGATACCACGGTTTAAGCCAGCGAATTAACGGCGGATCATTATTTTGATCGAACTGACTGCCCAATAAAACCAAGCACAAAGCGGGTGTTAACGTTAACGCGACTAATAAAGACACTAAAATAGCTAAGATATAAGAATAGCCTAAAGGGGCAAACAACCGCCCTGCGACCCCGTTTAAGGTTAATAAGGGCACAAATACTAAAGCCACAATAAAGCTGGCATACACCACAGAACTTCTGACTTCCATCGACGCTTTATAAACCACTCGGGTAATTGACACCGGTGACTTTAACAACCGATTCTCGCGTAAGCGTCTAAAGATATTCTCGGTATCGATAATAGCATCGTCCACCACTTCGCCTAAGGCTATCGCCAAACCACCGAACACCATGATGTTTAAATTAACGCCCGTTTCAAGTAAGACAATCACCGCACCCATTAAAGAGACTGGAATGGCTAAGGCCGAGATAAAAGCGGTGCGAGCATTAAATAAGAACACATACAAGATAATCACGACAAACAGCCCACCTAATAATAAGTGGCCTGATAAATTGGAGATTGAACGTTCGATATAATCAGCGGGACGGAACAGATGCTCATAAAAGGTGACCGCTTCATTTTTAAAAACCGGCTCAAATTCTTTTAGGAGTTGTTCAACTTGTCGAGACACTGTTAAGGTATTGGCACCATATTGACCAATCACCATCAATACAATACCTTGCTTGCCCCCAATTTGGGCCGCACCGATAGGCGGTTCGGGTGCATAAAGAATCTTGGTCACTTCGCCTAAGGTAATGTTACGACCTTGTTCTCGTTTAACGATCATATTAGAAAATTGTTCCGGTGAACTCGGTTGACCCGTCACTTGCAAGGTCATCCGTTGATTGGCGTTTTCTACAAAACCACCGCCTTGAATCACTCCCACTTGTCCCGCCGCTTCGATAATATCGTTCAGCGACAAGTTAAAGCGTTGTAACTGAAGAGGATCAACTTGAAGTTGTAACTGGCCAATTTCTCCGCCAAACACATTGACATCAGCCACACCCGGAATAGCTAACAAACGCGGCACCACGGTCCAATCGATTAAACTCCTTAACGCCATTAAGTCTTTAGACTCAGAGGTTAAGCCCAGTGTTAATACGGTTGCAGACGAGGAAGATAACGGAATCGCCACGGGCGTAATGCCTTGTGGCAATATAGCGGAAGAACTGGCTAAGCGCTCACTGATCAACTGCCGATTTCTATACACATCGGTCTTTTCTTTAAAAGTCGCGGTAATAATAGATAAACCTTGAATGGATTCTGAGCGTACCGACTCCATGCCCACTAAGCCACTAATGGAACTCTCAATTTGACGAGTTACTAAGACTTCAACTTGCTCTGCCGAAAAACCAGGCGCTTCGCTTTGAATGATCACTCGCTTAGGTGCAAACTCAGGAAAGATATCCAAACCGGCGGTAGCAAAACGATAACTGCCATAACCTAAAATAATCAAGGCTACAGCAATGACAATGCCATAAAAACGAAGCGAAAAACGAACTAAGGTACTAAGCATGCATTAAGAGTTGAGCGACTTATGAAAGTAATAATAAGGATAACAGGCTATATTATCCTATACCGCTCTTAGACTCGCCTCGCTATTTTAGGAAAATTTCCTATCCTAATGCCTCTATACTATAAAGTATCAATACCTTTACTTAATGACAGGACTTTCATGACGTATTTTCTTTTTCGTAAACAATGGCTATGGGCCGCCATTCCGCTTATCTTAACCAGTCCTGGCTTAACGGCTGCTGAAACCGATTCTGAAAACACTTCAAACAAAACACCGCCGGTTGATGTATTTGAGCTTCCCGATGTTGACGTGGTTAGCACGACACCGGTCGGTTCAAATGGCTTAAAACTTAAGAAAATATCAGGCAATGTGCAATCCGTTGAGGATGAAACCCTTAACCGTCATGAAGCCACGTCTTTACCTGACTTTATGAACCGTCAATTGCAAAGTGTGACTATTAACGACACCCAAAATAACCCCTATCAACCTGATATTAGTTATCGAGGTTTTAGTGCCTCTCCGGTCTTAGGTGCACCGATTGGTGTCTCTGTTTATCAAGATGGTGTCAGAGTTAATGAAGCCTTTGGGGATACCATCAATTGGGATTTAATCCCTCAAATTGCAATTTCTAGCATGGAAATGATGCCAGGCTCGAATCCTTTATTTGGTTTAAACACCTTGGGTGGCGCCTTATCGCTTAGAACCAAGAGCGGTAGAAGCCATCCGGGGTTTAATGCTCAGGCCAGTGGCGGTTCTTATGATCGCCAAAATTATCAAGCGGAATACGGTGGTTCTCATGATCAGTTTGATTGGTACTTTGCCGGCAATATCTTTGATGAAAAAGGTTGGCGGCCCTTCTCTCCCTCAAATGTTAATCAAGGCTTTGGTAAAATCGGCTGGGAAAATGATAAAACCGATATTGATCTATCGTTTACCTTTGCAGATAACAAACTCCAAGGGGTTGGGCCCGTGCCACAAGAGGCCCTGCAACAAAATTGGAGCAACATCTATAGCGCACCAGATGTAACGAAGAACACCCTGTATTTCTTTAACTTAAAAGGCAATCATTGGCTAACCGATCAATTGCAATTAAGCGGCACCACTTATAATCGGAATAATAACAGTTACAGCCTTAATTCAAACACGGGGGATACAGGTGGTAACTGTGATACTTATGCTAACTGTATAGCCGGTGGATTCTCACCGGCCACCTTTCAAGCCGCGAGAGCCAAACAAAACAGTACGGGCGTGAATCTACAACTCACCTCTGATTACAAACTGTTAAAGCATGAAAATCAATTTGTCTTCGGCGGAGGTTATAACTACGCGAAAACCGGATATAACATTGGCACTCAAAACGCAGACTTTACACCGTCTTTTTATGAAATAGCAAACGAACCCTTATCAACAACTGTTAATATCATCGGTGAAAACACTTATTCAAATGTATTTGCCACGAATACCTTCTCGGTTTTTGACTGGTTACATCTCAATGCCTCGGCTAATTGGATGCAGGCACACGTGCAGACGCTTGATAAAATGGGTAATGCCCTTAACGGCAATAATACCTTTCAACGTCTTAATCCTTCAGCGGGGTTAACCTTTAATCCCTTGGATGCACTGGCGGTTAAAACCCCGTTACAAGAGTTAACCACCTACTTTAATTACAATGAAGGTTTTAGAGCGCCCACGCCGGTCGAGTTAACCTGTGCGGACCCGAATGTGCCCTGCACCCTGCCCAATAGCTTTTTATCTGATCCTCCACTGAACCCTGTGGTCTCTCATACTTTAGAAACCGGTGTGCGAGGTAAATTTAATGCAGCTCTTAAATGGAATCTGTCTTTTTACGAAACCATCAACACTAATGATATCTTGTTCTTAAATGTAAATACGACCCGGGGCTATTTTAGTAACGTGGGTAAAACTAAACGTCAAGGTATTGAAATGGGCTTAAGTGGTCTAGCCTTAGACAGTCTAAACTGGTACATTAGTTATGGCTTTGTAGACGCAACTTATCAGTCCAACGCCCAGTTATTTAATGGCTTAGGGGCAGAATCTGTTGTTGCTGGCAATAAAATCCCCAGCATTCCAGCCAATACCTTTAAGTTCGGCTCAGAATATGAGGTGTTTCATAACGTATTCTTTGGTGGGGATTTACAATATGTATCCAATCAATATGCCCGTGGCGATGACAGCAACAGCAATCCACAAATTTCCGATTACACTGTTGTTAACTTAAACACTCGTTATGTTATTACTAAAAACGTGGAGCTATTTGCCATGGGTAAAAACATCTTTGACAATCCTTACGTGTCTTTTGCCCAATTGGGTCAAAACTTCTTCAATAACAATAACCCCACTCAATTCCAAGGTCCAGGTGCCCCGGCAACCGGATATGCGGGTATTCGGGTGCATTGGAATTAAGTGAATGCTTTTAATGCCGCAACGGACTTAAAATTATGAGTCTTCGCAAACAGATTATCTATCGCATCCTGATATCATCCTTGTGCATGTTAATCTTTGGCGGCGCTCTGGCGCTCTGGCAAGCGCGAATATCAATCGATAAAGAAGTCGATGCCTCTATTCATTTGGCCTTACAACTGATTACCTTAGGCATCGACAACACCCCGATATTTCAACAAGGCGATGAACTCTCGCATTTTAGTGCCTTACAACAGACTCGGCACCTAAGTATTCAATTACAAAAGCCTGATGGACAATTAATCCACTTTGCCGGCGATGATCAACCCAGTCATCCAGAAAAAAGCCCGCCCGCGTGGTTCATCAAACTGGTCCAAGGCGATTACCCAACCGTAGAGCATCAACTTAAGACCAAAGAAGGCAAAGTTTTAACCCTGTTAATTCACGCGCAACCCCTAGATGAGATTACAGAAGTTTGGCAAGAAACTGTCACCTTTTTTGGTTCTATTTTACTGCTAACCTTGCTAACCTTTATCGCCGTTAACCTGGCTTTTAATAAGTCTTTAAAATCCATTGCCGTTATCGTCAATGCGCTACGAGGGATTGAAAACGGTCACTATCATCAACCCTTACCTCCGTTTGCCATTAAGGAGTTTGATAGCATCGCCAAAGCCATTAATCATCTAATGATTGAGTTGGACAAGACCCGCCAAGAAAATCGCGCCTTAACCCAACATTCCTTAGCCATACAAGAAGAAGAACGGCAACATTTGGCTCAAGAACTGCATGATGAACTGGGACAATCCTTAACCGCCATTAAAGTGATGGCGGTGACCGCGCCGCATGAAAAAGCCGATATCACTAAGATCTCCTCAGCGATTGTAGAAACATGTAATCATCTTATGGGCGTGGTTCGATCCATGATGCAAGAACTCCATCCTTTGGTACTCACCGATCTGGGTTTAAAAGCGACCTTAGATGATTTGGTGCAGCACTGGTCAGAACGACATCCCGCTTTTCAATTAACCATCACCTGTGATGCAAAAATCGATTTAATCGACAAACCTATCGCTATTCAAGTCTTTAGAGTGATACAAGAATGTTTAACCAACGTGGTCAGACATGCCAATGCACGTCATGTTAATATCAGCTTAAACCTCAGCAACCACACAGCAACCAATCTGTTGTTATTAACAGTTCAAGATGATGGTCAAGGCTGTGATTTAACAACCCTCCCACGAGGCTTTGGCCTGTTAGGTATGAAAGAACGCGTTAAATCTTTAAACGGAGAGATTGTTTTTAGTTCACACCTCGGCCAAGGCATGACCATCTCCGCCATCATTCCCTTGTCATGAGCCGCAAAACTCAAATTATCTTAGTGGATGACCACGCCATTGTCAGAGCGGGCTTTAAAATGCTGTTGGCGACCTGTGAGACAATTGAAGTGATTGCTGAAGCCGATCGGGGTGAAGCTGCTCTGCAACTGTATCAAGACCTTAAACCCGACTTATTGATTATGGATCTATCGATGCCCGGTTTAGGGGGCTTAGAAACCATACACCGGCTGATTCAAAGAGACAGTGCCGCGCGTATTTTAGTCTTTAGCGTTCATCATGAACCCGTTTATATCAACCGAGCCTTAACAGCGGGCGCCCAAGGTTACATCACCAAAAACAGTGCACCAGAATTGCTTTTAGACGCCATTCAGTGTCTGATGCAAGGTGAAACCTATGTCGAAAAAGGCCTCCTAAAAACCAGCAACTCCTTACATGCCACCACCGATTACTCGGCCCTCATTGCAAACTTCTCCAAACGCGAGTTTGATGTCTTCAGGCTGTTAACTCAAGGCATGACCGCGCATAAAATTGCCGATGAATTATGTTTAGGTTACAAAACCGTGGCTAATTACGTGACGCAAATTAAAAAGAAACTCTCGGCAGAGTCACTGCTAGACTTGGTTCGTATTGCAGAAGACTGTGGCATTCATAAGCCTTAATTGAACTATTACCCCCTCCTCCAATCATAAAGAGCTTAACGGTTTTAGTTATAAACTTGGCTAAGCTTGGAACTAAATCTGTTATAATTGGCCAATTTTTCAAGGTTGTGCTTTACTTTGCAAGTATTCTGAATACTCATAGTTAACACAATAACGCCTTAACAACCTCATAATCAGCTAAAGAATATCGTGGATTTAAAACATATCAGAAACTTTTCCATCATCGCGCATATCGATCATGGTAAATCAACGCTCGCCGATCGTTTTATTCAAATGTGTGGTGGCTTAAGTGACCGAGAAATGTCCGCTCAAGTGTTGGACAGCATGGACATTGAAAGAGAACGTGGCATCACCATAAAAGCCCAAAGTGTCACGCTCGACTTTAAAGCCCAAGACGGTGAAACCTATCAACTTAATTTTATTGATACCCCAGGTCACGTTGATTTTTCTTATGAAGTATCACGTTCTTTAGCCGCCTGTGAAGGGGCTTTATTAGTGGTCGATGCCGCTCAAGGTGTTGAAGCTCAAAGTGTGGCAAACTGTTACACCGCAATAGAACAAGGCTTAGAGGTCGTGCCCGTTCTTAACAAAATCGATTTACCCTCTGCAGAACCTGAACGGGTCTTAGCTGAAATTGAAGAAGTGATTGGCATCCCTGCCGATGAAGCCTTAAGAATTAGCGCTAAAACTGGCTTAGGCGTTTTAGACGTGCTTGAACAACTTGTCCTTAAAGTGCCTCATCCAGTGGGCAATATCGACGGCCCCTTACAAGCCTTAATTATCGACTCTTGGTTTGATAGTTATTTAGGGGTTGTGTCTTTAGTAAGAATTATGCACGGCAGTATTCGCAGAAAACAAAAGATTACTATCATGTCAACCGGCAAATCTTTTCTGGCAGAAAAGGTCGGAGTCTTTACGCCAAAACGCTTAGAAAAAGACATCTTAAACACCGGTGAAGTCGGTTACATCGTCGCGGGCATTAAAGATATTTTTGGAGCCCCTGTGGGTGATACCATCACGTGGACAGATAACCCGGCCAGCGAACAACTCACCGGTTTTCAACGCGTACAACCTCGGGTATTTGCCGGCTTGTACCCCGTGAGTTCTGATAACTATGAAGACCTCCGTGAAGCCCTTAATAAACTCAATCTAAATGACGCAGCCCTGCAATTTGAACCTGAAACTTCCCAAGCTTTAGGCTTCGGTTTTAGATGTGGGTTCTTAGGCATGTTGCACATGGAGATTGTGCAAGAACGTTTAGAAAGAGAATACAATGTTGACTTAATTACCACTGCCCCCACGGTAGTTTATGAGGTCATCACTCAAACAGAAGAAATATTAATGGTTGATAACCCAGCCAAACTCCCTGACGGCGGCATTGTTAAAGAAATCAGAGAACCGATTATTCGTGCCAACATTTTAGTCCCTCAAGCTTACTTAGGGGCCGTTATTACCTTGTGTATTGAAAAGCGCGGCGTACAAAAAGATATGCAATACGTGGGCAGTCAAGTCTCTCTTCATTACGAAATGCCCCTCAGCGAGGTAGTCTTAGACTTCTTTGATCGCTTAAAATCGGTCAGTCGTGGTTTTGCTTCTTTTGATTATGAATTCTTACGCTTTCAACCAGCCGATCTAGTCAAATTAGATGTGTTAATCAATGCCGAAAAAGTAGATGCTTTATCTATTATTGTGCATAGAGACTTAAGTAATAATAAAGGTCGTGATTTAGTTGAAAAGATGAAAGAACTTATCCCAAGACAAATGTATGAAGTGGCCATACAAGCCGCCATTGGCTCTAAGATTATTGCCCGTTCAACCGTCAAAGCCATGCGTAAAAACGTGATTGCTAAGTGTTATGGTGGTGATATCAGTCGTAAGAAAAAGCTCTTGGAAAAACAAAAGGCGGGTAAGAAACGCATGAAGCAAGTCGGCAACATTGAAATACCTCAAGAAGCGTTTCTAGCTGTTTTACAATTAAATAAAGAATAAGCACCTTAATCCTTAACATCAGGACGCTTCGCAGCACTCCTCTAAACTTTAAAGACTGTAACGTATGGACTTCGATTTTTCATTTTATTTGTTAGTAGCGACCGTAGTGACCGGTATTATCTGGGGAAGCTATTTATTATTCCTTAAAACACAAGGCCGAGTCTTTGATGAAACAAACGAACCCGTATTAGTTGAATACGCGCGTTCTTTTTTCCCCATCGTCTTCATCGTGTTGGTATTGCGCTCATTTATCGCCGAACCCTTTCGTATTCCGTCTGGCTCAATGATGCCTACCCTGCTAGTAGGCGACTTTATCTTAGTCAATAAGTTTATTTATGGCATCCGCTTACCGGTCATCAATGAAAAAATCATTGCGATCAGCGAACCTAAGCGCGGCGACATTGTGGTGTTCCGTTATCCTAAAGATCCAACGGTCGATTACATTAAACGTATTATTGGCTTACCCGGTGATAAAATTGCCTACAATAATAAAAGACTCACCGTGAACGATGTGCCGGTTTCAGAAACGTCTTTAGGCATTTATCAAGGGGTAGGTCAAGGTGAAGACATGACCGGCGCCGAACATTTCAAAGAAGATTTAACCGGTGTAGAGCACAGCATCTTAGTCAGAAATGGCACGCCGTCTGTTGAATTTGTCTATGTCGTACCACAAGGACATTACTTTGCTATGGGCGATAATCGTGACAACAGTAATGACAGTCGCTACTGGGGCCCTGTTCCTGAAGCCAACTTAGTGGGTAAAGCCTTCTTTATTTGGATGAGTTGGGATTTACAAGACAAAGGCGTCGGCTTTAATCGTATCGGCACACTCTTAAAATAACCGGTTTACACACCCTGACTAACCCTTATCAAACCTTTAACTTGGAAAATATCTATCAGTGATTAATAAGACAATAGCGAGTTACCTGTGCTAAAAAAGCCCGAAGTATTATGTAAGAAACTGGGGCTCACCTTTAATAATCCAAAACTGTTTACACTGGCCTTAACGCATCGTAGCGCACATTCAAACAATAATGAGCGCCTAGAATTTCTAGGCGATTCCATACTTGGCTTTGTCATCGCTCAAAAACTATACGATTTATTCCCTGAAGCCAGTGAAGGCATCTTAAGCCGTTTACGAGCCAGTTTAGTGAATCAAAGTTCTTTAGCCGAACTCGCCCGAGAACATCAATTTGGCGATTATTTATTATTAGGCTCAGGTGAACTTAAGAGTGGTGGTTTTAGACGCGACTCTATTTTATCCGATGCCTTGGAAGCCATTATGGGCGCCTTATATAAAGACCAAGGTATCTATGCCTGCCAAGCATGGATAGAACGCTTATTCACCGAAAAACTGAATAACCTGTCTTTAGATAACTGGCAGAAAGACCCTAAAACCCAACTGCAAGAACTCATGCAGTCCAAAAAACTACCCTTACCTGAATATACCCTAATTACCATGTCTGGACTGGCTCATGAGCAACTTTTTAAAGTGCAATGCAGCATTTCCTTAATACCAGACACCTGCGTTGGCGCAGGTATATCCAGAAAAAGAGCTGAACAATCAGCTGCCGAACTTATGCTCGAATTATTAAACAAGGACACTAAATGAACTGTGGTTTCGTCGCGCTAATTGGGCGCCCCAATGTCGGTAAATCAACCTTAATGAATCATTTGCTTAAGCAAAAGATCAGTATTACCTCTCGTAAACCACAAACGACTCGACACAGAATTCTGGGCATTAATACCACAGAAGCCGGTCAAGCCATTTATATGGATACGCCAGGGATGCACAATAATGAAAAACGCGCTTTAAATCGGTATTTAAACCGGACGGCAGAAACCACCCTTCTAGGTGTTGATGTCATTGTGTGGCTCATTGATGGGTTATCTTGGCATGAATATGATGAGGTCATCTTTAAAAAACTAGAACAAGCCGGCCTGCCTGTTATTCTTGCTGTTAATAAAGTCGATAAAGTCAAAGATAAAGATGAGATCTTAAAGTTCTTCGCTGAAGCACAACATCGTTTTCCCTTTGAACACTTAATCCCCATCTCTGCCTTAAAAAGAACCAATCTGGATGAACTGGAAGGTTTAATACTTAAGATGTTACCCGAAAGTGATTTAATCTATCCTGAAGATCAAATCACCGATAGACCCGAACGCTTCTTAGCGGCCGAAATTATCCGTGAAAAACTAACACGACGCTTAGGGGATGAATTACCGTATGCCCTAACCGTAGAAATGGAACGTTACGAAGAACTACCCAATATCACTAAGATTTATGCCATTATCTGGGTAGAACGCGTGGGTCAAAAGAACATTGTGATTGGTCAAGATGGTGACATGTTAAAGAAAGTAGGTACGGATGCCCGCTTCGATATAGAAAAGCTCATTGAACAAAAAGTGTATCTACAATTATGGGTTAAAGTTAAAAAGAATTGGTCTGATAACGAACGCTCTATGCAAAGCCTTGGTTTTAATGACGGATAACATTATCCATTTACAACCCGCTTTTATTCTAAAGCAACGTCAATACCGAGAATCCAGCCTTATTATTGACGTATTTACCCAAGATTTTGGTAAAGTCTCTTTAGTCGCTAAAGGGGTCAGAAAGACTAAATCCAAAACAGCCGGCCTGTTACAACCGTTTATTCCCCTTAACTTATCTTATTTAGGTCGAGGGGAACTTAAAACACTCACTCATGTTGAACTCGCAAAACCTTACCTTCAATTAACCGGACTGTCATTGTATTGTGGCTTTTATGTCAATGAACTGATTGCCTGTTTGTTATTAACAGAAGATCCTCACCCCGAAGTCTTTAACCTGTATGAAAACTGTCTGACTGACTTATTAAAGTCAGATCAAATTGAAGCAACCTTACGACTTTTTGAATTAGATCTTATCGAAGCCATTGGCTATGGTTTACAATTAGCTTATGATTTACAGCACCATAAAACACTCTCACCAGAGGCCCGCTATCATTTTGATATAGAGCAAGGCCCGATTGAATCACCCGAGGGACACTTTTCGGGGCAAACGTTAATCTCACTCCAGACCAGAACGCTCGAAGATCCAAAAATACTCTACGAAGCAAAGCTATTAATGCGACACGTTATTAACCATTATTTACACGGCAAGCCCCTTAAAAGCAGGGCTGTTATTAATCAAATCATTAAACATCTATAGCCATGAAAAAACTACCGATTCTATTAGGCGTCAATATTGACCACATTGCCACTCTCAGACAAGCGAGAGGCACCCGTTATCCTGATCCAGTTCAAGCTGCACTCGTAGCAGAGCAAGCCGGTGCAGATGGCATTACTGCGCATTTACGCGAAGATCGCCGACATATACAAGATAGAGACATTTTCTTACTGAAAGATTTACTCCAAACTCGCCTTAATTTAGAAATGGCGGTGTCGGATGAGATGATAGACATTGCGCTTAAGGTCAAACCGTATGCCTGTTGCTTAGTTCCCGAAAAACGCGCCGAACTGACGACGGAAGGAGGCTTAGATATCGCTGGCAACCTCAATCGTATGGAGTGGGCTTGCGACACCTTAAAAGAAGCGGGTATTGAAGTCTCGCTGTTTATTGATCCAGATAAACATCAAATAGAGGCTGCCTTAACCGCAGGGGCGCCGGTGGTGGAATTACATACGGGTTGTTATGCCGATGCTGTTACGCATGAACAAAAAACGCATGAGTTTTTACGCCTTAAAGAAGCGGCGCATTATGCGCACAGTCTTGGCTTGCAAGTGAATGCCGGTCATGGCCTAAACTTTCATAATGTTGAAGCCATCTGTACCTTACCTGAAATAGTTGAGCTTAATATAGGCCACTCTATTATTGCCCAAGCGGTCTTTTCAGGTTTAGCACAAACGGTGAGTGATTTAAAAAAGCTCATGAGAGAAGCCCGCCTACATGCTTAACCAACAGGTAAAATTAACTACTTATCAGTAGTGGTAAAGCCGTGTTTTTGCATACGATACAACAGCGTATCCCGAGTCAAACCTAACAGTTTTGCGGATTTACTTCGATTGCCATTGGTTCTCGCTAAGGCTTGATGAATTAAATCCGCCTCCAACGATTCAAGTTCTATACCGTTCTCGGGTAGGGCAAAGGCTTCTGACTTAATATGCGTTATACTCGTGACAAATTGCCCGGGTAGATGCTCGGGCTCAATCACCTTACCCGCTAATAAGATACTGAGTCGCTCACATAAATTACGTAATTCTCGAATATTACCTGGCCACGGATACTCTTTTAATATCTTTAGAGTCGGCTTACTAAATTTAGGGGGCTCAATAGCATGAGTTGTCGCAATGAGCTTTAAAAAATGCGTAATAAGATGTTCGATATCCTCAGTACGCTTGGATAAAGGTGGCAACTCTAAAGGCACCACATCTAAGCGATAATACAAATCTCGCCTAAAATTACCCTCATCCACCTGTCTTAATAAATCATAGTTTGCCGCCGCAATCACTCGGACATCGACTATATAAGGTTTAACCTCACCCACCGCCAAACACTCACCCGACTCTAAAAAACGCAATAACTTCGCCTGAATAGACACGGGTAAGGAATTAATCTCATCCAAGAATAAAGTACCGCCATCCGCCGCTTGAAACAAGCCTTGTGTACTTGAGGTAGCCCCCGTAAACGAACCTTTTTTATGTCCAAACAGTTCAGATTCAATCAAGCTTTCAGGTAACGCCGCACAGTTTAAGGTGATAAAGGCTTTATCAGCCCGAGTACTCTCTTTTTGAATCGCATTGGCAAACACTTCTTTACCTGTACCCGTTTCACCCTTCAGTAACACGGTGACATCTGTCGCTGCCACCATTTTTGCACTACGAATTAAAGAGTCTAAAGTAGGAGACTGCCCAATAATTGAGTTAAAATGTCCCATAATGCCTCTTTAGTGTGTAGCCATAGGTTGGGTCATCGTAGACATATTATGCGTGGTAATCGCCATCGGATTTAACCACGGCAACGCCGCCAACAACGCTAGAACCACCATAAATAAACCAATGGCACGCTTAAACCCTTGCACTCTGGACAAACGAGTAAAGACTTGGGTCATAATACCCACGCCCATCACCGCTGGCAAAGTACCCAAACCAAACGCAAACATAGTTAACGCACTTCGACTAATATCACCCGCTGTTGCGGAAAGCGCCAAGGCTGCATACACTAAACCACAGGGAAGCCAACCCCAAACCATGCCAAACAAATAGGCTTGCTTATGATTCTTGACCGGAATTAACTTTCGACCATACGGTTCAATCTTTCTCCAGAGATGAAGTCCCGCTTTCTCAATATAAGCAAAGCGGGGAAACCACCCAGAAATATAAAACCCCGCACAGGCCATGACTACTGCAGACAAAATCTGCAAAATCCTATGCCCATTGGTTTCACCCAAATGCATCGTAAACAAGGCTTCAATCGTGCCAACCAAAGCACCCGCTAAGGTATAACTGGTAATACGACCAAAGTTATAATTAAACACGAACGGCAACAAGCGTTTCTTATTATTACGGATTTCAGGGCTAAGACTCAGCGTTAACGTGCCAATAATGGAGCCACACATTCCTATACAGTGCATACTACTAAACAGGCCCATTAAAAAAGCCACCAAGAACGAAGAACTAAACGCCGGATCAAATGCCATAAATATAAAATTAATTCGTTAAACTGAACTGCAAAGGCTCAAACAACCGCAGTGCTTGCGCCCATTACCTGCTTAATAACACCTGTCACAACGATATAAACAAAGCATCAATGTGTTACACATTGATGGTTCGTAATCGCTGTATAACAGCCATTACTTATCTGAAAACTTAGACAGAATTTGTCCCTGAATCTTTTCAGCCATTGCTTTGCGGTCGTCAGCATCTCGAATAGGACGCCCTACCACGATATAATCCGCCCCATTTTCAAAAGCCATTTCAACGCTCACCACACGCTTTTGATCATCTTCTTCACGATTATCAACCGGTCTAATACCCGGAGTTATCACCAACAATTTATGGCCTAACTCTTCTCTTAACATCGACACTTCAAGACCTGAAGACACAATGCCATCACAACCGATTTGTAAAGCGCGTTTAGCTCGTGATAACACCAAATCACGCACATCACATTGAAAGCCTAAATCGTCTAAATCGCCTCGATCTAAACTGGTTAACGCGGTGACCGCTAATACTTTAAGGTCGCCTTTTGCTTTAGCTGCCGCTTCCATAATGGCATCATTACCGTGAATAGTAGCGAGGTCAACGCCTTTACTGCTTAAGGCTTTAATGGCACGACCGACCGTTTCAGGCACATCAAAAAACTTTAAATCCACGAACACTTTCTTATTGCGTTCTTTAAGCCATTCGATAAAACCAAAATAATCACCCGACATGAATAACTCCATGCCGACCTTATAAAAAATAACGGAATCGCCCAATTCCTCAACTAATGCTTGTGCTTCAGGAATACTAGGGACATCCAGTGCCATGATTAAACGCTCACGAACTGGAATGGTTTTTGTTGATATAAATGACATAAACGAAATATAAAAGATTAAAAAATAATTGTATAGATGAATAACTGATGACAGATTATTCTGTTTTCAAGCCCGCTTTATCCCAAGCATTTAAACCACCTTCCATGTTGTACACTTTAGAAAACCCCGCTGATTTTAACACATCTGCTGCTTGTGCGGAGCGCTTACCTGAACGACACTGTGTAATAATAGGGCTAGATTGATAGGCTTTAAGCTCTGCCAAACGCTCGGGTAATTGAGCTAAAGGGATATGAATGGCTCCCGAAATATGGCCTTCACTCCATTCACTGTTTTCACGGACATCAATGATAACGGCTTTTTTCTCAGTTAATAAACCACTAGCTTCGGTCACTGATAAAGATCCCACTTCTGCACCCACGCTGATATTCACCACACTGAAGCACAGAGAACTGACGAATAGAACGGTTTTAAAAAATACACGCATTGAAGAACTCCTAAAATAATAAAACACTTATTAACGCGCATATAATAGCGAACATTCACTGATAATTGTTATATATTACTGTAACTTACTTTAACTGTGAAAGTTATTATCATTATTCTAATAAAATGCTAGGCTTATGAACTCAACTTTAATACAAATGTCATTGCTGATGGCGTGCGGCGTGGTGTGGAGAATCGTTAAACCCGGCAACCTCGGCGCCGAATACACTCGCCAAGTGCTCACTTCTTTTGTGTATTATCTGCTATTGCCGGCGATGGTCTTAGAAGTATTGTGGGCTTCAGAATTAGGAACGCGTTCTTTACAGTTCATGTTATTAGGCTTGTGTACTATTCTATTAGGGATGCTATTCACTTTTATGCTTGGGCATGTCTTTAAACTAGAGAATAAACGCTTAGGGGCTATCATCTTAGCGGCAGTCCCTAATGTGACCTATTTAGGCTTGCCGGTCTTAGAACAAACCTTTGGACATTGGGCCCGTTCGGTCGCTATCCAAATAGATCTTTTTTCAGCCGCACCGCTGGTGTTTACTTTAGGTATTATGGTGGCACGTCATTACGGTGAAAGTGATAATAACTCAGCTAAATTTAGCCTGTCTTTTCTGAATGCCCCACCCTTTTGGGCCGCCGCACTAGCGATTGCATTTAATCTCACCGGCCTGACACCACCTTTATGGTTAACTGGCGTCCTACAAAAACTATCCTCAGCGGTGGTGCCTTTAATGTTATTTTCTTTAGGCTTAGCCTTAAATTGGCGCGCCGTCAGTCGTCAAAATATCCCCTATGTATTACCGATTGTGCTGATCAAACTTTTGCTCATGCCCCTCTTTGCCACCCTCTTAATAAGTTTCTTACCCATGGAAGGCTCCTATAAAGCCGCCGCTGTGCTAGATTTAGCCATGCCCAGCATGGTGTTAGGGGTGGTATTTTGTGATCGGTATCAATTAGACAGTGCCCTCTATGCAATGACAGTAACAGTCACCACCGCCTTAAGTCTGCTAACCCTACCCCTTTGGCATCACTTTCTTATCCATGAGTTTATTAAATGAATCCACTACTTGAAATTTTCTCCCAAGGTGAAGAGATTGTCACCGGACAAACCGTTGATACCAATGCAGCATGGTTAGCCCAAGAAGCAATTCATTGCGGTTTTACCGTTACTCGACACACCGCGGTAGGTGATAAATTAACCGACCTGATTAACTTATTAAACGACATTTCAACCCGGGCAGATTGTTGTATTTGCACCGGCGGTTTAGGCCCGACCTCTGACGACCTAACCGCTCAAGCAGTTGCTGCCGCGTTTAATAGACCCTTAGAATTTGATGCCGTTGCCTTTGAGACTATCAAGACTTTCTTTGAACGCAGAAACCGTGTCATGCCTGAAGTGAATCGTAAACAGGCGCTGTTGCCCCAAACCTCCAAGCGAATTGATAATACATGGGGCACCGCACCCGGCTTTTCTATCAAACATCAACGCTGCTGGTTTGTATTTTTACCGGGTGTACCCTCTGAAATGAAGCCCTTATTTTTGGAACAGGTTAAACCGGACTTACTCAGTGGCTTTACGTTACAACCGCCACACTTGGTTAGTTTAAAAACCTTAGGCTTGGGTGAGTCTGCCATTCAAGAACGGATTAAAGCGATAGAGATTCCTCCGGAAGTGGACTTAGGTTTTAGAGCCGGCACTGAAGATGTGCAAACTAAACTGTTATTTCCGTTTGGGTATCCGCAAGCAGAGATGGCCGCGTTGGTCGCTAAGTTCTCTGAGTGTTTAGGCAATTATGTATTTGCTATTGATGGCCTGGGTGCCGACACGGATGATTTAGCTTTTGAGGTTAATCGCTTAATGACGCTTAAGAATCACACCTTAGCCGTGCTTGAAACAGCCAGTCATGGGCTGTTGGCCGCAAAATGTGTGGGCTATGATTGGCTGATTCAAGCCAGTTATGAGCGAGGACTAGTGGAGTGTTCGCAAGGTTTAAATCCTGAAGATTTAGTGGGGTTTGGTAAGGCATTAGCGAAAGATGTACAAGCAAAAACAGGCGTGACAGCGGTGTTGGTACAGCTTTATAGTGGACTGGAAGTATCTAATGGAGAGCAGAAAAACTTAACGAGTAAAGCTTACAGCGGGGATAGCGAGCAAAAGATTATCAATAGTGCGTCGCCCCTTAATGGTAGAGAACAAAAAGCCATTATAGGTACTCAAGAAGCCCTTAAAGAAAAGGATCAGTCCATTCGAGTTCAGAGTATCTTGCTAGTTGACAATAGCTTTTATGAAAGTAGTCATGACATTATAGGAACGCTAAAGCGCAAACAAAATCAAGCCGCTTTAATATCACTGGATTTATTAAGACGATATTTGCAGGGTAAACTGATTTAGCTGAGGGGATAACTAGTGCCCGAAAGAAAACGGCTCTATGTGAATCGTAGTGGGTAATGCAATAATATAGC
>CAIPDT010000108.1 GCA_903863905.1 uncultured Methylococcaceae bacterium | reverse complement strand
TTGAAATCACTATACTTAGAAACATGTTCTGGACATTCAATCTGAATATAACCACCTGCACGGTAGTTAATTTCTTCACCCGCAGGTAGCTCAAGTACTAATTCTTTAATAAAAGTAGCTACGTTGTGGTTAGACTTAACAGTACATTCCCATTTTTTAACACCGAACACTTCGTCTTCAACTTCGATGTCCATGTTGTGTTTAACAGAAACTTGGCAAGAAAGACGCTCGCCATGAGCTGCTTCACGCTTTGTAATATGACTCAACTCAGTTGGTAAAATTTCTCCGCCACCTGAATGAATTTTTACTTTACATTGACCGCAAGTTCCACCACCACCACACGCTGATGATACAAATAAACCATTCTCAGACAACGCGGTTAATAGTTTAGAACCTACCGGTACACTAATTTTCTTTTCTTTATTGATCAGGATTTCAACATCACCTTCTGCAACCAATTTGCTTTTTGCACCGATAATTACAAATACTAATGCAATAACAAAAGCTGTGAAAATAATAATCCCTAATAAAATTTCCAGCATTACGCTACCTTCTTAAAGTTGGATTCCAGAGAAAGCCATGAAGCCAAGTGACATCAGACCCGCAGTAATAAATGTAATGCCCAAGCCTTGTAATCCAGCTGGAATATCACTGTATTTGAGTTTTTCACGCACACCAGCCATAACCGTGATGGCTAATGCCCAACCCAAGCCACTACCTACACCGTAAGTCACACTTTCACCAAAATTATAATCACGTTCAATCATAAATAAACTACCACCTAAGATAGCGCAGTTTACTGTGATCAGCGGTAAAAACACCCCTAAGGCATGATACAAAGCTGGAAAGAATTTATCTAAAATCATCTCCAAAATTTGTACCAACGCTGCAATCATACCGATACAACTTAGTAGTGCTAAAAAGCTTAAATCAACACCTTTAATGCCCATCCATGACAAGGCATCTTCTTTTAATAAAGCATGATAAACAACGTTATTAGCCGGAACAGTAATAGCTTGTACAACCATTACCGCAACGCCTAAGCCCATTGCTGTTGATATTTTCTTTGATACCGCAATAAACGTACACATCCCTAAGAAAAAGGATAATGCTAAGTTTTCAATAAAAACCGCTTTAACAAATAAACTAATGTAATTTTCCATTAGTGATGTCCTCCTTCACCATGAGCAATTGACATAATTTTGTATTCAACTTTCTCAGCTTGACTTGGTTTCCACTGACGCATGCCCCAAATAATCAAACCAATGATAAAGAAAGCACTAGGTGGTAATAACATCAATCCATTTGGATCATACCAACCGCCATCTTTAACTAATTTAAATACTTCAATACCTAATAATTTACCTGATCCTAAGATTTCTCTAAAAAATGCAACGATAACTAAAATTAAGCTGTAGCCTAAACCATTACCAATACCATCCATGAAGCTTTCTAAAGGTGGATTTTTCATCGCATAACCTTCAGCAGGACCCATAACGATACAGTTAGTAATAATCAAACCCACGAATACTGATAA
>CAIPDT010000107.1 GCA_903863905.1 uncultured Methylococcaceae bacterium | reverse complement strand
CTTTTCATATAAAACACCTACCTTTTCATATAAAACACCTACCTTTTCATATAAAACAGCTGCCTTTTCATATAAAACACCTACCTTTTCATATAAATGGAGATCGCACAATACAACTATTTACGAGAGTGCGAACTGGAAGCAGCCTTGGCAGAAGAAACTCGTGCTGATTTGGCGGAAGGGCGATTGGTACAAGAGTCGGAGGAAGCCCATGTATCATTTGTCATTAAAAGCCCTCTTACAAATGTCACAAAACTGTCACTAATTGAACCGTTTAGTTATGATACGATTTAAGAAAAAAGGTAATAGACATGAACAACGACATTTTAATCAATCAGGCTAGACGTCTTTATGCCGCCTTGCAGATTAATCAACAAGAGGGGCAATCAGATCGTCTTGACCGCCTTGTAAACTCTGCTTATTGCCGTTATCAGCGTCGCTTAAACCACTGTGTTTTATGCTATCAGACTAGAGGGTTTGACTGTGATCGATACATTTCAGAGAAATTTTGTCCAAACAAACTTTCTAAACACCCGCCTATAGAAAGTCCACCAAGCACTTCACGATAAAAATCTAATACCGACTTAAAGTGGCGTGCCGATGAACACTACTTTTAGAGCGATTAACTAACGAAGCCAATTTTCGACAACCCTGTTTGCGATGACGGGCTATTTCAGTGATAATTAGCAAAACTCATGACTACCCTTTCCATAATTTAAGAGCACTGATGTCTTCACATTCAAAAAATCAATCTAATTCACAATTAGCAAAGTTAACTATGGGCGCAATTGGTGTGGTGTTTGGTGATATTGGCACTAGCCCACTCTACGCACTTAAAGAAGTCTTTCTGAGTGGACTGACTATTGAAAGACTGCATATCCTTGGCGCTTTATCACTGGTTTTTTGGACACTGACACTTATCGTGACCATCAAATATTCGATCTTTATTATGCGTGCGGATAATAAGGGTGAAGGTGGAATCATGGCGCTTATTGCGCTTGCACTTCAAGGCTCTAAAGGGGATGACAAAAAAATACATTATGTCGTCACGGTTGGTTTGATAGGGGCGGTTTTATTTTACGGTGACAGCATTATTACCCCGGCCATTTCTGTACTCAGTGCGGTTGAAGGCCTACAAACCATAGCGCCCAATTTAGAGCGTTATGTACTGCCCATTACTATTACGGTCTTAGGTGGTCTGTTTATGATGCAAGCCAAAGGTTCCGGTAAAATGGGTAAATTATTTGCGCCTATCATGTGTATCTGGTTTGTTGCATTGGCGGCCCTTGGAATCTTTAACATTATTAAAGTGCCCGATGTACTTTTAGCCATTAACCCTCTTTATGGCATACAACTCTTAGCAGAATCGGGCTGGCATGGCTTTTTAATCATGGGCGCCGTCGTATTAACGATTACGGGTGCTGAAGCTCTTTATGCGGACATGGGCCATTTTGGACTTAAACCCATTCGATTCGCGTGGTTTGGCTTAGTATTTCCGGCGTTATTACTTAATTACTTTGGCCAAGGCGCGTTATTAATTAGCAACCCCGAAGCTATCTCAAATCCTTTTTATTTACTGGCGCCCACGTGGGCCTTGTATCCCTTATTAGTTTTATCGACATTGGCCACGGTTATCGCTTCACAAGCCGTTATATCAGGGGCATTTTCCATGACCAAACAAGCCATACAATTAGGATACTGTCCTCGTATGAGCGTCTTACATACCTCAGGTGAAGAAATCGGCCAAGTGTATGTCCCAGCTATTAATTGGATGTTAATGCTCGCGGTATTTATTTTAGTGCTTAGCTTTGGCTCATCAACCGCACTTGCGTCTGCCTATGGCTTAGCGGTTACCGGCACTATGATCTCTACCACGCTATTAGCTTTTATTGTGATACAAGCGTTGTGGAAATGGTCTAAGTATTCCAGTATTACCTTCTTAAGTATTTTTCTCTCTATAGATTTAGTCTTTATTTTTTCAAATAGCTTGAAGATTCCAACCGGCGGTTGGTTGCCTTTAGTCGTTGGAACTGTGTTATTTTTAATCATGACCACGTGGATAAAAGGCAGAGCCTTAGTTTCTGAATACATGGATGAAAGAAGAGTTTTATTTGAAGACGTAGAAGATAAAGTAAAAGTTGAATTAGTTAGAGTACCCGGTACGGCAATTTATTTAACCCGAAGTTTACATGGTGTCCCCCAAGTATTACTGCAAAACTTCTCACACAATCATGTGTTACATGAGCGGATTATTGTACTTTCTATTGTGACCACCAATGAACCTTTTGTTGACGAAAGCCATAGACTAAAAATTCGCACCTACGGTGATAACAAAGGTTTCTATCGCCTTAAACTGTATTATGGTTTTAAAGAAAATGCCGATGTCCGCCGAGCTTTAGAATTATGCATACAAGAAGGTTTGGCCATTGACACTAAAGATACTTCTTTTTTCGTGGGCAGTGAAACCGTTTCTTTTAGAAACAGAAATCCGTTCCCTAAATGGCGTCGCGCCTTGTTTAGTTATTTATTTCATAACTCATCTAGCGCCATTGAGTTTTTCCAAATTCCCGTAGAACAAGTCATGGAAATTGGTATTCGAATTGAATTATAAAATCAACCAAAAATACGAAATAAATACTGATTTTAATTCTACATAACAAACAAACGTTAGTTTATTTATCAGCTTTGAAAATTTAAATTAACGTTGTTTTTTAATAGGTTTTTTCATTTCATCAAACAGTCATAATGCACGGGTATTGTTTTCCTTTATATTTGTAATGAATTACTCACTTTATCAAAATGCCAGAAACTAAAAGCCCGATCGCCGACCCTTATGAAAATCTATTAATAGAAATTCTTACTGAAGTTTCTGATCTACGTGAACAAATAGAAGTCAACGCAGACAAAAGATTAAAAAAATATCAGGAATACTTTCCTGAGGGACAATTCTCCGAAAGCGCTCTTAATCTGGCTCATTATTTGGCAATGCGTCAATTTGACTTACGTCATTTACAAGATCGTTTAGCTCAGTCCGCATTAACTTCACTGGGTCGAGCAGAGTCTTCAGTCTTATCTACCTTTGACATTTTAATAGATATTCTGCACCGCTCTACAGACAAAACTTACGTTTCAAAACAAAAAAATATTAGTGCTCTAAATTTTAATAGAGGCCACCTATTACTTAAGCAACATACGAAAGATTTATTTGGCTCTAGTCACGGCCACGGAAAATCTCATATCATGGTGACGCTATCAACCGAAGCCGCTTGGAATTATGACCTAGTAAAAAGCTTATTTGAAAAAGGTATGACCTGTGCGCGTATTAACTGCGCTCATGATGACACTGAAGTTTGGACCCAAATGATTCATAATATACGTCGCGCTGAAACAGAGATGGAACTCTCTTGTCGAATATTGATGGATCTTGCTGGACACAAAATTCGTACCGCTGAAATTATGCCTGGCCCATCTATACACCCTATTAAAGTAGAAAAAGATTCTAGTGGTAAATCACTCTCGCCTGCTTATTTAATTTTAACAACCGATATTAATAGTGATTCTACAAATAAAACTTTATTTAGAATCAGTATACCAAGCACCGCTGCTAAACATTTTGTACCCGGGCAATTATTAGGCCTCATTGATCATAACAATAAATCTCGACAACTAAAAATTGAAAAGAAATTATCCAATCATGATTGGCTCGTCAGTTCAGAAAAAAGCGCTTATCTAGTATCAGGAAGCACTTTTAAAATCATCAAAGAGCATAAACATAAAAAAGACTCAATTAACGATAGTTTTAATTTTGGACACTTCCTTGGTGCCCCTCAAGATATAAGAGTATTTAAAAACCAGTTATTACTTCTCACAACTGAAGAAGTGTTAGGCCAACCCGCCCAATATAGCGGAGAAGAGTTAATCTCTCCGGCACAAATAGGCTGCACACTTTCTTTGGCTATATCAAAGCTTAAAGTGGGACAGCAAGTCTGGATAGATGATGGTAAGTTGGGCGCAGTCGTTGAAGACATAACAACACAGGGCGCTTTGTTAAGAGCCACTATTGCAAAACCGAGTGGCGTTAGAATACAAAGCGATAAAGGGATCAATTTTCCAGATGCTGTCTTAGACTTGCCGCCCTTAACTGACAAAGATTTGAATGATTTAGATTTTATTTGTGCCAATGCCGATCTAGTAGGCTTTTCTTTTGTAGAAACACTCTCAGATATGGATTTTTTAATTAAAGAATTGGCAAAACGTCAGGCGTCAACCCTACCTATTATTGCCAAAATTGAAACAAACTTAGCCGTTAAGAATTTACCTGAAATAATTTTAAGCTCGATTGGTAGACATCATCTAGGCATAATGATTGCCCGTGGTGATTTAGCAGTTGAATTAGGTAGTGCGAGATTAGCTGAAATTCAAGAAGAACTCTTATGGTTATGTGAAGCCGCTCACGTACCTGTCATTTGGGCAACACAAGTTCTCGAATCAATCGCAAAAAAAGGCATCCGTTCAAGACCAGAGTTTACTGATGCTGCCATGGCGGTTAGGGCAGAATGTGTCATGTTAAACAAAGGCCCTTATATCGTAGACGCGGTAGAAGCCTTAATGAACGTCATGGTGCGTATGCACGAGCATCAAAGAAAAAAATTCTCGCGTTTACGAGCATTACATTGGTAATAAAAACGTTAAGATGACTTTAATTGTCTCTTAACGACAGAGTTTTATTCTTAATCGTCTTCAATACCCAATTCTTTAATCTTACGGGTTAAGGTATTTCGACCATAGCCCAATAAAATTGAAGCCTCATGACGGCGCCCATGCGTATAATTTAAGGCCGCCTTAATTAAAATAGTTTCTACCATTGGAATCACTTGTTTAGCCACTTCGGGTTCTTTAATCAACAGTTGTTGATCAATCCACGTTCTTAACAGTGCCTCCCAATCTGCCCCCATATTATCTTTTTCTACCGGCGCACTCATTAACTCCGGAGGCAAATCATACAATTGAATTTCACGACTAGAAGCCATCACTGTTAACCATCGACAACTATTTTCTAATTGCCGAACATTACCTGGCCACTCCAAAGTACTTAAATAAGCTTCTGCGTCCGGTTTTAAGCTTTTATTCTCTACCCCTAATTCAGCGGCTGCTTGCTGTAAAAAGTGGCGCAATAATAATGGAATATCTTGTTTACGTTCGCGTAGTGCGGGAATATGAATTCGAATTACATTTAACCGATGAAACAAATCTTCTCTAAACCGACCTTGGTTAACTAATACCTCAAGATTTTGATGGGTCGCAGCAATTATACGCACATCGACTTTGACGGCTAAGTGGGCTCCAACCGGATAGAACTCACCATCGGCTAAAACTCTTAATAGACGGGTTTGCAATTCAGCGGGCATATCACCAATTTCATCTAAAAATAACGTGCCACCATTCGCTTGTTCAAAACGACCCGCTCGTCTGGTTTGAGCACCGGTAAAAGCGCCTTTTTCATGACCAAACAATTCAGACTCCATTAAGTCTTTAGGAATGGCCGCCATGTTTAGCGCAATAAAGGGACTATTAGAGCGAGGACTGTGACGATGTAAGGCCTTAGCGACCAATTCTTTACCCGTTCCTGATTCACCATTAATCAATACCGTAATATGAGAACGCGCCAAACGCCCAATGGCTCTAAAGACTTCTTGCATTGCGGGCGCCTCACCAATAATTTCAGGCGTCGGCTCGCTGGTCGCAATAGCTAAACGAGAGGCATCATCTTTTTGTTGACGCCCATGCAAACACGCACGTTGCGCCAAACTCACCACTTCTTTTATATCAAACGGTTTGGGCAAATACTCAAAAGCACCACCATGAAATGCAGAAACAGCACTTTCTAAATCAGAATGCGCCGTCATTACAATCACCGGCAAGGCGGGGTGACTTAATTGCACCTTATCCAATAATTCTAAGCCATCCATACCTGGCATTCGAATATCGGTGATTAAGGCATCAGGTAAATCTACTCGCAAGGCATTAATTAACTCTTGGCCCGCAGAAAAGCTCCGCGTCTCAATACCTGCCTTTTGTAAGGCTTTTTCAACCACCCAACGAATTGATTTATCATCATCTATAATCCAAACGTTATCAACTCTAGTCATGATCGACTCCCATAGGTAAAAAAATGGAGAACACAGTCCTACCCGGCTGACTATCACACTCAATAAGTCCACTGTGTTGTGTGATTAACGCCTGCGCAATTGACAATCCTAGGCCGGTACCTTCTGCGCGCCCTGTAATCATTGGATAAAAAATTTGATTAATCATATTGGCGTCTATCCCTGGTCCACTATCAATAATGTCACACTTGACGGCTAATTTATAACGCTTACGCCCGATATTCATGTGTCGATGAATACGCGTTTTAAAAATAATACTGCCTTTTCCCTCCATCGCTTGCACAGCATTTTTTGCTATGTTTAAAATGGCTTGAATCAATTGATCTTTATCGGCAAAAATATCAGGAATACTCGGGTCGTAATCACTTTTTATACTCAACCCACCACTAGACTCAGCATGCAATAATTGCCGCACCCGCTCTAACACCTCATGAATATTGATGGCTTTTTTATTAGGCAACTTATTAGGCCCCAGCATTTTATCTAATAAGCCTTGTAAGCGATCTGATTCGGCAATGATGATCTGCGTATATTCTTTAAGCTCTGGATCATCTAACTCTAAATCCAGTAACTGCGCAGCACCTCTCAACCCACCTAAGGGGTTCTTGATTTCATGTGCTAAGCCTCTCACTAATAAGCGAGCCGTATTTTGCTGAATCAATAATTGCTCTTCTTTAGAGATACGCAAATGATTATCCACCTGCTGAAACTCCACCAAAACTTCATTCACTTGCTCATTCACTAATAAAGGTGTCGCACTAAAATTAGTGGTGACATTATGCGGGGTTCTACTTAAGGTTAAGGATCGATCCACTAAAGGCTCTGACATAGCTAAAGATTGCTTTAAATTAGCTAACAAAGCAGGATCTGATGCTCTAAATAACTCATCCGCACTTTGCCCCACTAAATGATGAGCACTGTCCGCAAAAAGAATTTCTCCCGAGGTATTAATAAAAGTAAGTATTAAATCACGATCAAACAATAAGATCGCAGTATTAAGATGGTCGAGCATTCGTTTAAACATTATCTTTTTAATCTATCCTTGTTTGACATACTGAACTATAAGATTTACTAAAGCAATAACTAGACCAAGTCATATAATAATCAGCATTGGCCCATCATACTTTCATTATCAGCCTAATTCCACTTAATATTGCACCAAAATAGATCACCTTAAAAAAGATGTAACACATACATATTATATTTTAAAATAACAGGCACAAAAAAACCCCACGAAGGAATACCTCGCGGGGTTTTTAGATAATTCAGTGACTGCTTAAACAGTCATTAGAATGATTACAAGCTGTAGTACATATCGTATTCAGCAGGATGAGTACTCATACGTAAACGAGTTACTTCTTCCATCTTCAACGTGATGTAACCGTCGATAACGTCATCAGTGAAAACGCCACCTTTTTTCAAGAACTCACGATCCGCATCTAATGCATCTAAAGCTTGGTCAAATGAATGACAAACTTGTGGGATTAAGTTAGCTTCTTCTGCTGGTAAGTCATACAAATCTTTATCCATCGCATCGCCAGGATGAATTTTGTTTTGAATACCATCTAAACCGGCCATTAACATTGCAGCGAAGGCTAAGTAAGGATTAGCAGTTGAATCTGGGAAACGAACTTCAATACGACGACCTTTTGGATTGTTTACAAAAGGAATACGAATAGAAGCAGAACGGTTACGTGCTGAGTAAGCCAACATAACAGGCGCTTCAAAACCAGGAACTAAACGTTTGTAACTGTTAGTTGACGCATTGGTGAATGCATTTAAAGCTTTAGCATGTTTAATGATACCGCCGATGTAATACAACGCAGTTTCTGACAAGCCGCCGTACAAATCACCTGTAAACAAGTTAACACCATCTTTCGCTAATGATTGATGAACGTGCATACCGCTACCGTTATCACCCACTAATGGTTTAGGCATAAAAGTCGCTGTTTTACCATAAGCGTGCGCAATGTTAGCAACAACATATTTTAACTCTAAAACTTCGTCTGCTTTTTTAACCAGCGTGTTAAATCTAACACCGATTTCACATTGACCCGCTGTTGCTACTTCATGGTGATGAACTTCTGTTACCATACCCATTTCTTCTAAAGTCAAACACATTGCAGAACGCATGTCTTGAAGTGAATCTACTGGAGGCACCGGAAAGTAACCCCCTTTAATACCAGGACGGTGACCTGTGTTACCGTCTGGGTATACTTTTTCAGAGTTCCAGCCTGCTTCTTCTGAATCAACTTTGTAAAATGATCCACTCATATCAGTGCCCCAACGGACATCATCAAATATAAAGAATTCATTTTCGGGGCCAAAGAACGCAGTATCAGCGATACCTGTTTCTTTTAAATAGTTTTCTGCACGTTTAGCTAAAGAGCGTGGATCACGCTCATAACCTTGCATGTTTTTTGGCTCAATGATGTCACAACGTAAAATTAAAGTGTTGTCGTCAAAGAAAGGATCAATCACTGCTGTTGATGGATCAGGCATTAAAATCATGTCTGATTCATTGATGTGCTTCCAACCCGCTACAGAAGAACCATCAAACATGTTACCTTCTTCAAAGGTATCTTCATCGATAGAATGGGCAGGGAATGTAACGTGTTGTTCTTTACCACGGGTATCAACGAAACGAAAATCAACGAATTTTATATCGTTTTCTTCTATCATTTTTAATACTTTTTTTACAGCCATTAGAGAAGTCTCCTACGTGTTGTTTATTATTATTTATTTGTGTGTTTTTCGCCAAACGCATTAAAGATACCATTTTTATGGAGCAATTAGCCACAAAAAAAAACGAATGCCCTGTCATAACACACACAGTCCTTATTTGCGAACTTACAACAAAATATATTTTCTTGCACAACTTTAATTCAAAACAACAAGTCATTTGCACCAATGAAGAGCAAAACCAACATAACCTTTTTTTAATATTATTTAACACATTGTTTTAATACAAAAAATAATTATGGCATATTTTCTGCTTAAACCATATTGTGTTCATTGCCTTGCCATCAATGATGTTGTTACCTAACAACAATACACCTTTTTTATGTTATTAAGAGGAATCAAAATGAAACAACTATCAAAACGCAACAACCCGATTATCATCGCGGCTGCAAGTGGTCTTTTATCACTTACAGTTGGGATAGCATCCGTTCACGCCGAAGGCATGGTTTCATCGCTAACTAAATACGATCTTAACGAAAGTAAATTCTTAAAAGACAATGGTATTGTTGTCGGTGGTTGGGGCAACGCAGGCATTACTTATAATGCTAATGAACCTTCTAACGGTTTTAACGGCCCGGTTACCTTTGGTGACAGAGCAGGTGAATTTCAATTAAACCAATTAAATTTATTTATTCAAAAAGCTGTGGCAACAGAAGGCAATAAATGGGATTTTGGTGGTCGCTTTGACGCAATGTTCGGTACTGATTCAATCTTTACCCAAGCTTACGGCGTTCCTGCTTATGATGTTAACTCTGCAGAAGCTAAAAGCAGAAGTAACTGGGATCTTAACATCTTAGGCACTGGCGGTAACCGTTTTTACGGCATGGCCTTACCACAAGCCTATGCAGAAAGTTACGTACCCATTGGTAATG
>CAIPDT010000106.1 GCA_903863905.1 uncultured Methylococcaceae bacterium | reverse complement strand
GCAAGAAGTGAAAAAAGCTGCACGACGGCGAGGCCCGTACCAAAAAGCGGCATAACACCGACATATAACAAAAAAATAACAACGAATTAAGGCGTTGTGTGGATACCTGTGTCCTGAGATTGACGAAAATACTCCAATATGTCCAATTAGCGCAGTTCAGCGAGAACAACAAAGAACTTAAAGGCGAAAATTCAACACGTACGTAAATAATTTAGCTGGAGCGTTGCTGAAAACAGGAGTTTTCTTTCAGGCACTAGATAAATCACCGGAAACGGTTTGCGGCTTGGCTTGGGTATTCCGGCGGGTACAATGATCAATCAAGTCCTTTGTCGTGAGCTTGTTTATATCTATGTCAGCCAGCTCGTAATTTGACAATCTCAGTAAATCATTTGTTTTTGAACGCCCGAACCCATCACCAAACCGACTTGAGTAACTGGCGATTATTTCGCGTATACTCAACTTGGATTCTTCACCATAGATCAAAGATCGCTCGACTTCTTTCTTTCGCTTTTCAGCCTAGTCTATCGCAAGTTGTCGAGTGCTGAATGTTTTCGATTCACGCTTTCCAGATCCGACAGAAACAAATGCTCTGTATGATGTGGTGCCATTTTTATTTTTGATTTTTTGGGGTCTAATAGACATAATACACCAAGCGCAAAAAAGGCTGCACGATGAGATTCTATAGTGAACCCATCGTGCAACACTTCGTTAAAATAGTGCTTAATGTTACATCATAATTAAATATAAATTACATTAAATAAGGGGTTCAACGGTAACTCGTTGATTAATAACTATGCTTGATACTATGACTTTTTGGCTGAAAGAATGACCGTTAAAATTGCAACTGCTCAATATGATATTAGTTTTTTAGCCGATTGGGCCAGTTATGAACAAAAAATAACCCGTTGGGTAGAAGAGGCGGTTGCACAACACGCTAAAATATTGCTATTGCCTGAATACTTTAGTATGGAATTAGCCTCGTTGTTTGGGCAAGAAATTTATTCATCCTTAAGTAAGCAATTAGAGTCCATGCAATCGCTGCATGATGACTTTATTGCGTTATTTAATCGTTTGGCTGTTCAACATCAGTGTTTTATTCAAGCGGGTACTTTTCCAGTCTTAGTTAAAGCGGGTCAGTATATCAATCGCGCCTATCTCTTCAGACCTGAGGGACAGATTGATTATCAAGATAAATTGATGATGACGCGGTTTGAAAAAGAACAATGGTTGATTGCCGCCGGTACAGAATTAAAGTATTTTGATACTATTTATGGAAAAATCGGGATTAATATTTGTTATGACAGTGAGTTTCCTTTACTGGCTAGAAAACAAGTCGAAGCCGGTTGTGTATTAATTTTAGTACCGAGTTGTACCGATACGGTAGCGGGTTATCATCGCGTTAAGATTGGTTGTCAGGCAAGAGCCTTAGAAAATCAGTGTTACGTCGTGCAATCCTCTTTGGTTGGAAATGCGCCTTGGTCTGAAGCCGTTGATATAAATGTCGGTGCAGCCGCTGTTTATACACCGGTGGATAGAGGTTTTCCTGATAATGGGATTCTATCCATCGGCTCGTTTAATGAAGTGCAATGGGTTTTTGCCGAAATTTCTCCACAAGCCTGTGGTACTGTGCGAGAAGAAGGGCAGGTGTTTAATTATCGGGATTGGCCCTTGCAACAACTATGTCTTAAGGGCTCGTTAAAAACCGAACTAAAATTTAAATCATATTTCGATAAAATATCTTTTAATCGTGCGATGCCTTCACACTGGAGTTGTCGTACGCGCTCTTTGGAGACTTGTAAGTCTTTAGCAATTTCGCTTAAGGTTTTTTCAGAATAGCCATTTAGACCATAACGCTGGCAGATAACTTCCCGTTGTTTTCCGGGAAGTTCAAGCAGACAACTTGAAATATTTTTTCTCAGGATCTCCTTTTCTTGTAGCGCCTCATAGTTCTCGGTAAAACTTTCATCCGGAATCAGTTCAAGTAAAGTAGCATCCGATCCAAAGCCGATAGGGGTATCATAAGAAATAATATCTTTGTGTATGTTCAACAACTTATTCACCATTTCTACGGGTTTATTCATGGAATCAGCTATTTCTTGGTCAGTGGGTTGGTAGCCCTTTAAATTCGCTAAGGTGTGTTGAACGTTTAGACATTGTTTTATCTGTTTACATATATGGACGGGTATCCGAATAATAGGTGCTTTATCAATAATGGCGCGTTCTATGGCTTCTCTTATCCACCATGTCGCATAAGTTGAAAATTTGAAACCTTTATCAGGATCGAATTTTGAGGCGGCATGCATAAGACCTATATTGCCTTCGTTAATCAGATCAAGTGTCGGTAAGCCTCTATTAATATAGCGATTGGCAATTTTAACGACGAGACGCAGATTACTTTCAATCATAATTTTACGAGCAGCCTTGTCCCCCATAAGTGCAAGACTGCCATATTTTTTTTCTTGTTCTGTGCTTAATAGATTTATCTGTTTTAATTCGTTTGAATAACAGGTATTGGCGCTGAAGGTAGGTGAATGCTGTCTCTCGTAACCAATATGGGCACGTCTTGATGTGGCGTTGGCTACGTCAAATGACTCACTAAAAAACATCGAAGCATGTTCCTTGCTATTTGAAGGCGAGGACAATGTGTTATTCATATTGATATCCTAGAAAAAAAGATTAAATCTACCCGGTTTATAACTAGAGTTCGGGGTCTTAAGTGTTACGGATTACCATTTCTGCAGTTTTAAAAGTGCAGAATAAATGGCAAATAATTTTTTAATCAGCGGCCATGACTGCCGATTATTTCTTTCATTAGGGTTGAGTTGATTCGGTGTGTCTTCTGTTCAGTGCTACTTGCGAAGGTGTTTAGTAATGATTTTTTTACAATAAAATTCCTGCTGTTAGCGTGGAGACAGCATCCTGTATAAGTTGGCGCGGTTTTTTTTTTAATAATGTAAAAAATCATACTAAGACGATCTAGATAAGCTCTGTTGTTAACTCATTTTGTATGAATTTACTTTAGCATCTTATTTTAACGAATAAAAATACTTAAAATTCACAAAGCTAATTGTGCAGTTTTTTTACTTTTAAAATGGTTACTTGTTAGAGTAGGATGGGCTGGGCTAATTGTGCAGTGGTAGTTGATTCAATGTTCGCCTTGGCACGACTTAGCCGAGGTTATTGTTAAGAGGTTAACGGAACAATTCATTGAGGATTAATGCTACCTATTTAATAGTGCTGATTGGTTGACGCGAAACGTCATAAAAGCGGCTATCCATAACGGATAATGAGGCAGGGTTATTTGTTGAGTAAAATCTTTTTAGCTAAGTTAATTTGAGCCGCCAAATAGTCAGAACCCCCATGATCAGGATGATTTTTTTGCATTAACTTTCGGTGTGCAGCGATAATATCAGCTTCTGTGGCCGTGGGTTTTAAACCGAGAATCTGATAGGCTTCTTCTGCAGTCATGTTACCTTTATAAGCCGTATGGCTTTTATTTTGCGCAGAGGCGTTATTTGGATTGCTATTAGCATACTGTCGCCATAGTTTTTGTAAAGACGGCGCATAGTTAAGTAACATAGGAATCGCCCGTAATACAAAGGCAATCGCAATGCCAATCATGGCAAACAGTCCATTGAGATGGCCCGTGACCGTTAAAAAAACTAATAATAAACCCATGCCCCATACCAAGGCGACACGGCTATATTTAGCCATGATGGAAGGGGACGCTTTTAAAAAGGTTTTAAAGCCAAAATAAATGATGAGGGCTAAAATGAGTATAAGGTAGATTCGGATCAAGAGGAACTCCAGTATTAATGCGTCTTGAACAATAATACCTTAAAATAGCTTATCTCACATAACCCTCTGATGATTTGATGATAATGCAGAATAACTCAGTGCCTTTATTAGGTTTTGCCGCCGCCAGTGGAACTGGTAAAACCACCTTGCTTGAACAAATAATACCGCTGTTAAAACAGAGGGGTATACGAATCGGTTTAATTAAGCACAGTCATCATAATTTTCAGATAGATCAGCCCGGTAAAGATAGTTTTCGCTTAAGAGCCGCAGGAGCCTCCTCGGTGATGTTGGTTTCATCCCAGCGGCGTGCCATTATGACGGAAATAGAACCCAGTGCAGAACCACGGTTAGCGGATGAGTTAACGCATTTTGATCAGACTCACTTAGATATCATTTTAGTGGAAGGTTTTAGATCCGAAAACATACCTAAGATAGAATTACACCGATCTACCCTAAATGCCCCCCTACTGTATCCCCATGATCAGCACATAGTCGCCATAGCAACGGATATTCCTTTAGAAATACCCGCTCATATAACGCGCCTCGATATTAATCAGCCCTGGATGATTGTGGATTTCATTTTAAAACACTTTAAGGTTCAATGATGAGCGATATTTGTAGTCAAGAGCGTAAACCCTTACTCTTAATTGAAGACGCGTTAGACAGAATTAAAGCCGCCATTGAAGCAGTGACTGATACTGAAACGGTTGCACTGTCTGACGCTTTAGGCCGAATATTAGCCGAACCCGTGACGTCTCCAATGGATAGTCCGCCCTATAGAAATGCCGCGATGGATGGGTATGCTTTTTTAAGTACCAAAGTTAAAACGGGAGAAGTTTTCACTTTAGAATGTGTCGGTACCTCATGGGCAGGGCAACCGTATCAAGGACAAGTTCAAGCCGGGCAGTGTATTCGAATCTTTACCGGTGCGGTCTTACCGGCTGAGTTAGATTCTGTGATCATGCAAGAACAAGTGCAAGTAGTAGGCTCTGCCATTCAGTTTCCTGATAATACGCGTACCTTAGAACACGTCAGAGACGTCGGTGAAGATTTAAAAAGAGGTGAGGTGGTGTTACCGGCTCCTAAAAGACTCACCGCCCTCGATTTAGGGTTATTGGCTTCGGTCGGTATTGCACAGGTATGGGTTAAACGTAAAGTTAAGATCGCCACGTTTTCAACCGGAGATGAGTTAGTCGAACCCGGTGAGACCTTAGCAATAGGGCAAATATTTAATAGTAATCGTTATGCCTTAGAGGGCTTATTAAATGACCCTAGCTACGAGGTGACACCCTTAGGTATCGTGGTTGATGATGTATCGATATTACAAGCCCGCTTGCTTGACGCCGCAACCGCTTATGATGTCATTATTACCACCGGCGGGGCATCAGTCGGCCAAGCGGATTTCATTACTGAAATACTTAGCCGCTGTGGGGAGGTTAATTTCTGGAAGCTAGCCATAAAACCGGGTAAGCCTTTAGCTTTTGGGAAAATAGGGGGTTGTTATTTTTTTGGATTGCCCGGTAATCCGGTGGCTGTTAATGTCACCTATCAATATGTAGTGGCTCCAGCGCTTAAACAATTGACAGGTGCGCCCCTGTTTAACACCTTATCGTTAACAGCGACGTGTACCTCAAGCTTAAAGAAATCCCCAGGGCGTCAAGAATATCAGCGGGGTATTTTAACCCAAGCGACTAACGGACAACTCACCGTACAGACGGCCGGAAAACAAGGCTCCAATATACTCAGCTCAATGAGCCACGCTAATTGTTACATTATCTTGCCCGTGGCGTGCGGTGGGGTGCAATGCGGGGATGTAGTAAAGGTTGACTTGATACCTGGCGCAGACCTTCATTAAGGGTTATTTAATATCCGTCATCAATTGTTTTAAGCCTTTGAGTATTTGGCTTTGATGTTCGGGTGATCGTTGATTAAAATCTTGCTCAAACTGACTCAACGAATAGGTGAGTTCATTATTAGCCGTGTGTGCGCTATTTAAATCACAATCGCTGAGCACCTGCTTGAGAGGTTCTTGAATATTATCAAGGGCAATAGTGCTGGATAATACCGTTTTGATCATGGTATTAACCCGAATAAAAACAGTTTGCCCGGTTAATAAATCATCCGTGATCCGTTTAGCCTCTAGTTCGGTATAACCTTTACGTTTTGAATCAGGAAAGGTTTTTAGGGTAAGGGTCACGGGCACATTTTTATCAATTTGATATTGCAGGGTAAAAGCGCTGCCTTGCGAGGCTATCAAGTCATCGGTGGTAATAATGGCTTGTAACTTATTATTCTTACAGATAATTTCCAGCGTCATATCGTCATAAACACCCGGCCGAGGTAAAGGCGATTGCGCAACACTGTAGCTTTGATTGGTTAAACTGTCATTTTGTTGACGGTAACTCCAGGTATTATCCGCCTGAACGGCTAAAGAATAACCCGTTAAAAAACACAGGATGCCGACAAATTTGAAGGAATTTAGGGGGCGCTGAGCTTTCATGAGTGGCCTCTGTAAGTGTTGATTTTGATTAACGAACGACTAAGGTTCAAGGTGTTTGTTCGGCTATGTTAAGACAGCATTATAAAGGTTTGAGTATAGCCTTTTTAAGCTTAATTTGTTATTTTCATTTTAAACCTACCGATCCCTGATTTAAAGGCTTATGTCTTGATTATTCAAGGCTTGAGCAGGCAATCGCGGTTCGATACATCGTGTTAATGTGCTAAAATAAACTTGATTCTCAACCGGCTAATTGATTGTTTATGATGGGTTCTACAATGAAAGTTGATGTTTTTGAATTAATAGAGCGGATGTCTGCCTTAATTCGATCAGAAGAGCGAAAAAAATGTAGTGAGTTGGGTTTGCAATCCGTACATTTGCAAGTTTTAGATTATTTATCTCGTTGCAATCGTTACAGTGACACCCCGGCGGCTTTAACTAATTATCTGGGTATGACGCGAGGTACCGTCTCACAAACCGTATTGTTACTTGAGAAAAAAGGTTATTTAAAGAAAACCGTTGATAAAATTGATCGACGCAAGTTGCATTTAACTTTGTTAGACGCTGGGTTATTGATTATCAACGCCTCCCGTGAGGCCGATATATTTAAAGACGCCAGAGCGTTGTTTAATCAAGAATCTTATGACGATTATGAGCAAGCTTTTGTGGGCGCCTTAAAAGCCTTGCAAAAAGCCAATAAGGGGCAATCTTTTGGACTTTGCAAAACTTGTCATTATTTTACAGCCTCTGAATTAGGTTTTAGTTGTGGACTGACTCAAGAATTATTGAGTACGAATGATAGTGAAAAGATCTGCCAAGAACACATACCGGTTTAAGGCTTTGATTAATTTTTCAGACAAATGCGTGATAAATCGTTATCATGACCGATTTTTAATTATAAGTAAGGTTTAATCATGCAAGTTGCTGACGATATGGCGGTTTCTATTCACTATACATTAACAAACGATGCCGGTGAGGTATTAGATAGTTCAGAAGGAAGTGAGCCTTTAAACTATTTGCAAGGTAGTGGTAATATCATCTCTGGTTTAGATAGAGCTGTGCTGGGCAAAGTGGTCGGTGACAAGTTTAATGTACGTATCCCTGCAGAAGACGCTTATGGCGAAATAGAGGAAGACATGGTTGATGTCATTTCGCGTGAGATGTTTGAAGGGGTAGATAATCTTGAAGTAGGCATGCAGTTTAATGCTGATGTGAGTTCAGGAGCCGGTATTGTAACTATCGTAGCTATTGAGGGTGATGATGTTACCATTGATGGAAACCATCCTTTAGCGGGTCAAGCGTTGACGTTTGAAGTTGAAGTCGTTGACGTAAGACTTGCAACGAAAGAAGAATTATCTCACGGTCACATCCACGGTGCTGGCTGTCACCATTAAGAGTTAATGCATTAGCAATGGCGTTTCACAGTTCTTTTGCAACGCCATTGATTCCGCTATTATTTTTTCACTGCGTTTAGCCGTCCTTATTAAGTTGTATAGTTAGTGTACAATGGCCATTTTTGCTTAGATGGAGTGTGCTGTGACGACAACTTATCCCGAAAGAACCTGTTCAATAGAGCGTTTAGTAACGCATCCAAAATTAGTATCCGCCACTAAGGCCGGCACAAAAACCCAACAAAGACGTGATGGTGTCTATGGTTTTCCGGGTGAAACCTTTGACTTAGAAGGCGAGACTTTTGTCGTCACGGATTTATCTCGGCAGAAAATTGGTGATATGACTGATGCCGATGCACACGCAGAAGGCTATCCTAATCTTGAAGTATACAAACAAATTATCTTAAGTATGCATGCGGGCATGACGTGGAATCCTGAGAGTTTGGTATGGGTGCATACCTTTTCGGCTAAAACTGACGCTTAATGCTTCTATTTAGTTAGAAAAACAAAGAAAGTTAAAGAAAAAGGTTGCATTTTTAGCAGAATCAGCTATTATAGACATCTTGTGGAGAGGTGGCTGAGCGGCCGAAAGCGGCGGTCTTGAAAACCGTTGAGGGTTGATCCCCTCCCAGGGTTCGAATCCCTGCTTCTCCGCCATAAATACAAAAAACCGATTGTTTTTAATAGACAATCGGTTTTTTTTTGCCTGCTAGTCCCACCTTTGATAGGATCATTGGGATGTAATTGAATAGCAAAAGGCAGTGTCTTAATATAAACCAAATTCTGAAATACTAACATCTGCATAGGTCGCTGCTTTGTTCAATAATGCTCTTGCACGAACATCGCAGCGACTATTAAGGCGATAATACCGGATTAATTGATTAACTTAGTGACGGGGGCACAAAAATCAGTTGTGCCTAATTTTGAAACCAAGGCTATACGAAACCGGT
>CAIPDT010000105.1 GCA_903863905.1 uncultured Methylococcaceae bacterium | reverse complement strand
AGTTTTAACCATCGAGGTGACAACTACATTGACAATTTTCGCCAGGTGATTCCTTTCAATTAATGGTTTGATAACTTCAAAAATATCAGATGATTTTATATCTGTTATTTGTTTATTACCTAGAAAAGGATAGGCAAGTCGATTTAATAGACTTATTTTTTTTGTATGAGTTGTTTTAGAAACCAAATGTTCAGTTGACTTCAACCATTTTTCTGAAATATCAGTAAAGCTACCTATAACTGATAACCCTTGATTTAATCGTTGTTCATTTAATGATTCAATCTTTTTTTAATTCTTTTGAGGCTTTCCTCAACGAATTTGGGTCAAGTCCATTAGCTAAATTTTCTCTCGCTTCTTCAGACTTACGCCTAGCTGTTTCGAGATTTGTATCTGGGTAGCCACCTAATGAGAATTTTTTTCGCTTACCATTAAAGTAATAAACAAAACGCCACAATTTAGAACCATTGATATGGACGACTAAATATAAGCCACCACCATCATTGATCATATAATCTTTTTCTTTAGGTTTTGCTGCTCTGTAAACCGTATCTTTATTGATGTTAACTGCCATAGTGTGTCCGAAATTGTGTCCTATTTTTATCGCATTCTATCAAAGGACACAATTTCGGACACACTTTTAATCGGATGCCGCCACATTTTGGTAGATTTCGCTGGACAAAAAAAACCCGCGAAGCCTTATGACTTGCGGGTTTCTATACTTCTTTGGGTCTCTTAAAACCCTTATTTGGTACCGGCGGCCGGATTTGAACCGGCACGACTTGCGTCACCACCCCCTCAAGATGGCGTGTCTACCAATTCCACCACGTCGGCATTGATAACTAACATACTACTGTCTTACTAAACTTTTATAAAAACTTTATTTTACAGCCTTAATTTCTTCAGCTTTAGGTACTTCTGTATTTTTTATCTCCGCACCAGGTGCTGGCACAGCAGACTGTACATCTGTTACTGGAGGTAGATCAGCCTGTGGAGCACTATTTTTTTTCTCAACAACAGCTGCCGCTTCTTCTTGAGTATTAGAACCACTCATTAGATCAAACGCAGCACCTTTATGACCATTAATGACAGCAAGACCCAAACTTGTAATAAAAAACAAGGTGGCCAAAATAGCCGTAGCACGAGACAAAAAGGAAGCGGCACCTTGAGCCCCGAAAACAGAACCTGCAGAGCCCGTACCAAAAGCGGCGCCCGCATCAGCTCCCTTACCTTGCTGCATAAGTATTAAACCAATAATACCTAATCCCAGCAACACATGAATAACAATAATTACCTGATACATGAAAGTCTAAACTGTCTAAATCGAATTAAAAATCTTTAAAAAGGATTCCGCATCCAAGGAAGCCCCACCTATTAAGCCACCATCAATATCTGGCATGGCAAATAAACCTTTTGCATTATCCGGCTTAGCACTTCCACCGTATAAAATCTGTATTTTATCAGCAATCGCCTGATCTTTTGCAGCAATATATTGACGAATGTAATAATGTACTTCTTGAGCTTGCTCATCACTCGCTGTTTTTCCTGTGCCGATAGCCCAAACAGGCTCATAAGCAATAACAGCAGAATCGAATGCAGCAATGCCCACTAACTCAATAACGGCATCAAGTTGTTCATTGATCACATCAAACGTCTTATCTTGCTCACGTTCTTCTAAGGTCTCACCTACACACAAAACAGGTGTAATACCCTGCTCTTGTGCTTGCTTAAAACGAGCCGCTACTGACGCATCAGTATCGCCATAATAACTACGTCTCTCAGAGTGACCTACTAAAGCATAAGTAACACCCACTTCTTTCAACATAGAAGCCGAAATTTCACCCGTATAAGCGCCTGCAGATTGATCTGCAACGTTTTGCGAACCCAATGCTAATGCAGTATCTTTTACCACTTCAGCGACATATGGCAAATAAACATAGGGTACACATACAGCAATATCTGCATGATCTGACCCTAAGCCGGCAATAATACCCTTTGCAAGTGACTCAGCACTCGCACGATTTCCATTCATTTTCCAATTTCCGACCACCAGAGACCGACGCATTAACATTACTCCCACATAGAATCAAACCGCCAATGATATAGTCTAATAGATCTTAATTCAAGCATCTATTGCTTTCTTTACATTTTCAGCCAATTCTTGAGCCAAATTATTGACCAAATCTTCAGACTCACCTTCAACCATAACACGTATTAAAGGCTCTGTTCCTGAGGCTCTAAGCAATACTCGCCCCTTATCTCCCAGCTTTTGTTCTGCTGCTTTTACCGTTTTTTGAATTTCAGCATCATTATTCAAATCAACGACTCTACTTGCCCTTACATTAATCAAAACTTGTGGATATTTTTGCATATCCGATTTTAATTCATATAAAGTTTTACCGGTATCATGTATCTCGGCCATGACCTGCAATGCTGCAATAATACCATCACCCGTAGTCGTTTTATCTAAACAGATAATATGCCCTGAATTTTCACCACCTAAAATTCCACCATGCTCCGCCATCATTTCCAGAACATAGCGATCACCCACTTTTGCCCTAAGTAATTTAACACCTAAACGCTCAAGCGCACGCTCCATACCCAAGTTAGTCATCAAGGTCCCTACTACAGGCCCAGGCAGTTTATTCGCCGCTAATTTCGATTTAGCAATAATGTAAATAAGCTCATCACCATCGACAATTTCACCTTTATGATCGACCATGACTAAACGATCACCATCGCCATCCAACGCGACTCCTAAATCCGCCTGATGCTCTAATACTGCCGCAGCCAACTTCTGAGGTTTAGTTGCTCCACAACCTTCATTGATGTTTAAGCCATTAGGCTCTGCACCTATCACGACTACTTCAGCACCCACCTCTTTAAATACCGGAGGTGCAATATGATAAGTAGCTCCGTGCGCACAATCCACGACAATCTTCATACCATTAAAATCATATCGCGTTGAAATACTCGCCTTACAGAACTCAATATATCGACCAGAAGCATCCACTAAACGTTTAGCCTTGCCTAAATGTGCAGACTCCACTGTTGTCATTGGCGAATCTATGTAATGTTCAATTTTTTTCTCAATATCGTCCGGTAATTTAGTCCCTTCTACAGAAAAAAACTTTACCCCATTATCATAATATGGGTTATGAGACGCACTGATAACAATACCGGCTTTTGCTCTTAACGTACGCGTTAAATAAGCCACACCTGGCGTCGGCATTGGCCCTAACAACTGCGTATCGACCCCAGCAGCCGATAAGCCAGCCTCCAAGGCTGATTCAAACATATAACCTGATATACGAGTATCCTTACCCACTAACACAAACCCATGACCTTCGTTCGCAAAGATTCTGCCCGCCGCCCAACCCAACTTCAACATAAAATCAGCTGTAATTGGGGTCTCACCTACTTTTCCGCGAATTCCATCAGTACCAAAATATTTTCTAGACATGTTATCAACTCTTTATTTTTAATGATCGTATAAAAAAGTTACGCGCATAAAAAAGGAGAGGTATTCAATCTCTCCTTTTTAAGTCTTAACGATAACCTTTAATTTTGCTCTGCCGCTTGGCCTAACGTTTTATCAGTTTTCTTCTCATCAAAACCTTTCACTTCATTGATCGATATATCACCACGCGGCGGCTTATCATCCCAACCTTGCGGGTCTCTAACTGGCACACGGGCCATCAAATCATCTATTTGAAACTTATCGATGGTTTCATATTTCATTAAAGCCGCAGCCATTGCATGCAAAATATCCATATTTTCTTTTAAGATCCGCTCAGCACGCTCATAGTTTCTGTCAATAAAGGAACGAATTTCTTCATCAATCGTGTGCGATGTTTCTTCTGCAACCGTTTTATGTTGCGTCACTGAACGACCTAGAAAAACCTCACCCTCTTCTTCGCTATAAGATAAAGGTCCTAAACGTTGAGACAAACCCCACTTAGTCACCATATTTCGGGCTAACTCAGTTGCACGTTCGATATCGTTAGACGCACCCGTACTGACTTGCTCCCAACCAAATACCACTTCTTCAGCAATACGTCCACCGTATAAGCTTGAAATCATGCTATCTAGTTTTTGTTTGCTAGCACTGTACTGATCTCTTTCAGGTAAGAACATAGTCACACCTAAAGCTCTACCTCTGGGCATAATACTCACTTTATAAACAGGATCATGCTCGGGAACTAATTTACCAACAATGGCATGACCCGCTTCATGATAAGCCGTCATTTTCTTTTCTTTCTCATCCATGACCATTGTATGCCGTTCTGCGCCCATAATAAGCTTGTCTTTCGCTTTTTCAAGATCAGACATAGTTACCATGCGCTTATTCATTCTCGCTGCAAATAAAGCCGCCTCGTTAATCAAATTAGCTAAATCAGCACCTGAAAAACCAGGCGTACCTTGCGCAATGTATTTAACTTCCACATCGTTATCAAAAGGCACTTTTTTCATGTGCACATTTAAGATTTGCTCACGACCTCTTACATCAGGCAAACCTACAGTTACTTGACGATCAAAACGACCAGGACGTAACAAAGCTTTATCTAAAACGTCAGGACGGTTAGTTGCTGCAATAACGATAATCCCTTCGTTACCTTCAAAACCATCCATTTCAACCAATAATTGATTTAAAGTTTGTTCACGCTCATCGTTACCACCGCCTAAACCAGCGCCACGTTGACGACCGACCGCATCAATCTCATCAATAAAAATAATGCAAGGGGCATGTTTTTTAGCTTGCTCAAACATATCACGGACACGAGACGCGCCCACACCCACAAACATTTCTACGAAATCAGAACCAGAAATAGTAAAGAAAGGTACTTTAGCTTCACCGGCAATCGCTCTAGCCAATAAAGTTTTACCTGTGCCTGGAGGTCCAATCATCAAGGCACCACGAGGGATTTTACCACCTAGCTTTTGATACTTTGCTGGATCTCTAAGAAAGTCAACCATCTCAACCACTTCTTCTTTGGCTTCATCACAACCAGCCACATCAGCAAAAGTTACTTTGATTTGATCTTCTTCAAGCATACGCGCTTTACTTTTACCAAAGTTCATTGCACCTCGTCCACCGGCACCACCGCCTTGCATTTGTCTCATAAAGAAAACCCATACTGCGATTAGTAACAACATCGGCCCAAAAGACACCAATAATTGCATTAGCATAGAAGGTTGCTCAGGTGGAACCGCTTTAATGTCCACGCCATTAGCTAAAAGATCATCGATTAAGTGAGCGTCATTCGGCGCATACGTCTTAAAGACCTGACCATTTTGGGTTTTACCCTTAATGATATGCTCATCTATCATCACTTGTTGAACTTGACCCGCCTTCACTGACTCGATGAATTGCGAATACGATAGGGATGAATCAACCCTCTCTCCTTGTGAGCCAAAATTATTAAACAGGGACATCAATACCACGGCAATGACTACCCAAAGGATTATATTTTTTACCATATCATTCACAAATACACCCTAGCCTACACAGGCTGTCGGTTTAAAAAAACTTATTAATTATATCAGGAGTAAAACTCCTGCTTATCGTTATTTATCTAGAAACTCGCCTACATCCTAGTCAGACAAATTTCTCGCTAGGCAGATATAAGGGCAAGACTTTATAATTTAAAGCCTTTCGCCAAAATATATACTTCGTTACTGCGTGGTCTTGAGGCCTTTGGCTTTCTAATCACCACTTTTGAGAAGCTTTTTTGCACCTCTTGATAAAAGACCTCAAAACCTTCACCATGAAACAATTTAACCAGAAAACAACCGTCTTTAGTCAAAACCGCTCTCGCTGTCTCTAAAGCTAGTTCACCCAAATAAATAGCTCTTGGTTGATCAACCCCTTTATTACCACTCATATTAGGTGCCATATCGGACATAACTAAGTGAATGGGTTCACCTTCAAGCGTCTCATAAAGCTGCTCAAATACTTCCGTCTCACGAAAGTCACCTTGAATAAAATCCACACCCTCTAACGGGTCCATTGGTAAAATATCCAAGGCAATTAATTTATTCTTTTTACTCATTAATTGTCTGGCATATTGAGACCATCCGCCAGGTGCAGCACCTAAATCAACTATATTCATCCCTGGCTTAATCAGTTGATCTTTCTCTTGAATTTCTTTTAATTTAAAAACAGCGCGAGAGCGATATCCCTGCGCTTGAGCCATTTTGACATACTCATCTTCAAAATGTTCCGCCATCCAGCGACTACTGCTTTTACTTCGAGCCATAATATGTTGTATAGTGTATAGTAACTTTTTGATTTAGGAATAATGCGTGAACTCTGCAGACAAAAAAAAATTTAGAGCTGAAGCCCATACTTTAAAACCCGTCGTTATGATTGGGCAATCTGGCTTAACCGCCTCCGTAATTGCGGAACTTGAAATAGCTCTTAACACCCACGAACTACTCAAAGTAAAAATCCGCGCAGAACGCGACGATAGAAAACCAATTATTGAGAAAATGTGCACCGAAAGTGGCGCAGAACTCATTCAATCTATTGGCCAAATCGCCGTTATTTATCGACGCAATCCTGATAAATAAACCCGTTAAAAAGCGAAAGAAAATTCTTTCTTTCGCTTTAACTTACCATTAAATATATTTAATGGAAATAATTTCGTAATCTACATTACCACCCGGTGCTTTAACCGTCACCACATCTTCGGCTTCTTTACCGATCAAAGCTCGTGCGATAGGCGATCCAATCGAAATACGACCTTCCTTAATACTCGCCTCATCTTCACCGACAATCTGATACGTTACTCTTCTTTCGCCTTCAATATCTTCGATTTCAACCGTGGCACCAAACACCACGCGACCATTAGCATCTACTTTAGTCACATCGATAATTTGGGCATTAGATAACTTACCTTCAATTTCAGCAATACGCCCTTCTGCAAAACTTTGTTGCTCCTTAGCTGCGTGATATTCCGCATTCTCTTTTAAATCACCGTGCGCACGCGCAGTGGCAATAGAAGCTATAATACGCGGACGCACAACCGACTTTAACTCATCTAACTCGGCACGTAATTTCTGCGCGCCTGTAACAGTGAGTGGTACTTTATTCATTTATTGCATACTCCAAATTGGTACATCGGATTAAAAACGCCCTAAGAGAACGCCTTTAACCCGACACACTGTCAGTCAAATACTGATGACGGTTTTTACCGCCTCTTCAGCCTATAATTAATCTAAACTTTTATGTAAATCTTGCAAGCAGTTTACATCACCCGCTTCCAATTCACCTAAGGCATAACACGCTGCACGCGCACCCGCCATTGTTGTGTAGTAAGCGACTCTATGCTGTAAGGCTTCTCTACGCATCGTAAATGAATCAGATATCGCCTTCTTACCTTCTGTAGTATTAATAATTAACTGAATCTGATCATTTTTAATCATATCCACAGTGTTAGGGCGACCTTCATTCACTTTATAAACAACTTCACACGGAATGCCCGATTCTTTAAGGAACTTTGCAGTGCCTCCCGTAGCAACAATTTCATATTGCTTGTTAACTAGCATTCGCGCAATATCGGGCGCCTTAGCCTTATCTGCATCACGAATACTGATTAACACCTTACCGGTTTCATTTAAACTCACCCCAGCCGCGCGTTGTGCTTTAGCAAACGCTTCACCAAAGGTTTTACCGACGCCCATCACTTCACCGGTCGATTTCATTTCTGGCCCCAATAAAGGATCAACGCCTGGAAACTTAACAAACGGGAACACCGCTTCTTTTACAGAATAATAACTTGGAATACGCTCTTCAGTAATACCTTGTTGAGCTAAAGTTTGACCAACCATAACGCGTGCCGCAATCTTAGCCAACGCATAACCCGTTGCTTTAGACACAAAAGGTGCTGTACGCGACGCTCTTGGGTTAACTTCCAATACGTAAATCTCTTCACCTTGGATAGCAAACTGGGTATTCATTAACCCTCTTACACCTAACGCTTCGGCCATTTTAGCGACTTGTTCGCGTAATTTATCTTGGATTTCAGGCGCCAAATCATACGGAGGCAACGAACAGGCAGAATCACCCGAATGCACGCCCGCTTGTTCAATATGCTCCATCAATCCACCGATTAAGACGCGCTCACCATCATAGATAGCATCAACATCCATTTCTACGGCATCATCTAAGAAACGATCTAATAAAACCGGCGCGTCATTAGACACACTGACCGCCTCTTTCATGTAGCGCTGTAAACCTTCTTCATTAAAGACGATTTCCATACCACGACCGCCCAATACATAAGACGGTCTAACCACTAAAGGATAACCTAACTCTTTAGCGGCAATAATCGCTTGTTCTACAGAACGCGCCGTGCCATTAGGGGGCTGTTTTAAACCCAAACGTTCTAATAATTTTTGGAAACGCTCTCTGTCTTCCGCCAAATCGATTGAATCAGGTGAGGTACCAATAATAGGCACACCCGCTGCTTCTAAGGCTCTAGCCAATTTTAAAGGCGTCTGTCCACCGTATTGAACAATCACGCCTTTTGGTTTTTCAAGATGCACAATTTCCAAGACATCTTCTAAAGTTAATGATTCAAAATATAAACGATCAGAGGTATCAAAATCGGTAGACACTGTTTCAGGATTACAGTTGATCATAATGGTTTCATAACCATCTTCACGCAGCGCTAAGGCGGCATGAACACAACAATAATCAAATTCAATCCCTTGACCAATACGATTAGGACCACCGCCTAAGATAATAATTTTTTCTTTATCCGAAACGCGCGCTTCACACTCTTCATCGTAGGTCGAATACAAATAAGCGGTATCAGACGAAAATTCAGCCGCACAAGAATCGATACGCTTATAAACTGGACGAATATTTAGTTTATGACGAACATTTCGCACCTCAATTTCCGACGCATCCAACAATTTAGCAATACGAATATCAGAAAAACCTTTGCGTTTTAATTTATAGAGCTCACCGTCTTTTAAGGTCGATAAGGTTTTAGTCGCTAAGGATTGTTCGGTTTGGATCAAATCTTCTAATTGCGCTAAGAACCAGGGATCAATCTTACATACGTCATGAATTTCTTCTAAGGTCATACCACTACGAAATGCATCAGCCACATATAACAACCGATCTGGCCCAGGATGACGCATTTCACGTTGCATTTTTTCTTTCGCATCATCCGCATTAATATCAATGATTTCATCTAACCCACTGATACCAATTTCTAAACCGCGCAAGGCTTTTTGTAAAGACTCTTGGAAAGTTCGGCCAATCGCCATGACTTCGCCCACTGATTTCATTTGAGTGGTTAAACGATCATCCGCCTGGGGAAATTTTTCAAAGGTAAAACGAGGCACCTTAGTCACAACATAATCAATGGTCGGTTCAAATGAAGCCGGTGTTGCGCCACCTGTGATTTCATTTTTCAACTCATCCAAGGTATAACCCACCGCTAATTTAGCGGCTACCTTAGCAATCGGAAAACCAGTTGCTTTAGATGCCAACGCTGATGAACGCGACACCCGAGGATTCATTTCAATAACGATCATACGACCATCTACAGGATTAATTGCCACCTGCACGTTAGAACCACCAGTATCCACACCAATCTCACGCAGAACCGCCAAAGAAACATTACGTAAAATCTGATATTCCTTATCCGTTAACGTTTGCGCAGGTGCTACGGTAATCGAATCACCGGTATGCACACCCATAGGATCAAAGTTTTCAATAGAACACACAATAATGCAGTTATCCTTAGAATCCCGCACCACTTCCATTTCGTATTCTTTCCAACCCAAGACAGATTCTTCAATCAATAACTCATTGGTCGGTGATAAATATAAGCCACGCTCACAAATCTCAACAAACTCTTCTTTGTTATAGGCAATACCGCCGCCACTACCACCCATCGTAAACGAAGGACGAATGACTGTAGGATACCCCACTTCTTTTTGAGCAACTAACGCTTCTTCCATAGAATGCGCTGTTTTAGATTTTGCCACTTCAAAACCAATACGTGCCATTGCGTCATTAAACAATTGACGATCTTCGGCCATATTAATAGCTTCTTTGGTCGCCCCAATCATTTCAACGTTATATTTAGCTAAAACACCATGAGCATCAAGATCTAATGCACAATTTAAAGCCGTTTGCCCACCCATCGTTGGCAAAACGGCATCAGGACGTTCTTTAGCAATAATTTTTTCAACGGTTTTCCAATCGATAGGCTCAATATAAATTGCATCCGCCATATCAGGATCAGTCATAATCGTTGCAGGATTAGAGTTAACCAGAATAACGCGATAACCCTCTTCTCTGAGCGCTTTACAGGCTTGAGTACCTGAATAATCAAACTCACAAGCTTGGCCAATCACGATTGGACCAGCGCCTAATAATAAAATCGATTTTATGTCGGTTCTTTTTGGCATTTTATAATTTTCTAATATATTTATTGTTGGCTTGCATCATTCATCAAAGTGATGAAATCATCGAATAGAGATTCCACATCATTGGGACCCGGACTCGCTTCTGGATGACCTTGAAAACTCATGGCTGGACGATCTGTCCGTTTAACACCCTGCAAACTACCATCAAATAAAGATCGATAGGTTGCCACTAAATTGGCGGGTAAACTCGCTTCATTCACTGCAAAACCATGGTTTTGACTACTGATCATAACGCGCCCCGTGGCAATTTCTTGCACAGGATGATTCGCGCCATGATGGCCAAACTTCATTTTTTCTGTTTTTGCGCCACTGGCTAAGGCCAATAACTGATGCCCTAAACAAATACCAAAAACCGGCAACTTATGATCAAGAATCGTTTTAATGGCTTCAATCGCATAAGTACAGGGTTCTGGATCGCCAGGGCCATTGGATAAGAACACGCCATCGGGTTTCATTGCCAAGACTGTTTCAGCTGGCGTCGTAGCGGGAACGACCGTCACTCGACAACCCCGATTGACTAATAATCTGAGAATGTTTCGTTTGACACCAAAGTCATAAGCCACGACATGCTTGGTTAAATTTTGACCTTGGGTATAACCGTCTTGCAAAGTCCAAATACTTTCAGTCCATTCATACGTTTCAGAGACCGTGACCTCTTTCGCTAAATCCATGCCTTTAAGACCCGGAAAGCCCGCAATAGCGGCTGTTGCTTCCTCAGTAGAAACCGTCTCACCCGCCATAATACAACCGCGTTGGGCGCCTTTGTCACGTAACAAGCGCGTTAATTTACGCGTATCTATATCAGCGATAGCCACCACATTATTATCAATCAAATATTGTGATAATGTTTTCTCACTACGCCAATTACTGGCTAATATGGGTAAATCTCTAATCACTAAGCCACTGACAAAAACACCGGCAGACTCATCATCTTCACTATTGGTACCCACGTTACCAATATGCGGATAGGTTAAAGTCACAATTTGCTGAGCATAAGAAGGATCACTGAGAATTTCTTGATACCCTGTCATCGCGGTATTAAAAACAACCTCACCGACTGAACAACCGTCAGCACCTATTGATACTCCATTAAATACCGTTCCATCTTCTAATACTAATAATGCAGACTTAGCCAAACAACTTACCTCATATAGACAAAACGGGATGAACGCCGAGGCTCATCCCGTTATAAAAATTCAAACCGTACCACTATACAAAATTATATCACTTTGGTCATTAACAATTTTTAAAACCTGAAAGCAATTTAATTATCCCCCTCAATATAACCGGTTACTTTTTGTACTGGAATTTCAACTTTCAACAACGCATACGCTAGCGGCATAAAAGGAGTGAGTTGTGGAATGACAGGGATTTTCCAAGCTTTTCCAAGAATAAAAGCAAACGAGTTGTTTAACCAAGGCTTATTCGATTTTGCAACATGCACAATAAACTTATAAGACTCTTCATCAATCATGATGCCAAAGTTTTCCACCCAAACTTCAATTGACTCGGCTTCACCGTATAAGTGAATATGCGCATAAGCGGTCCGAGCATCAAGGTCTGCCGCATAATCTTTAACATCGGCAATGCCTTTAAGCTTATAGTTAGCCACTCTCATTACGATATTTTTTGGCGCCCATTTAATGGCTAGTTTAATTAATCGTACTAATATATTGATCATTTTATTTATCCTCCCCTTTTACTAAAATCATTCTGATTTAACGGATTACCTTTGACGCAGGACATTAAAAAACCCGCTTAGTTAAACACCTCGCAGGTTTCAATAGGCCTATACAGATCAATTAAGGTTAAAACCGAATCGATCCCTTTATTGATTATACCGAAAAAACGTATTTTATCTATGAGTAACGTTAAAATTCCACACAGACTACATTTGAGGGATTTCCCAACCTTAAGGCCGAAGCAACTATCTGTTTTGCGAGTCGAGCACCAATGCCTGGGTTTCTCAAAAAATCCCCCGGATAAGCGTCAGCCATATAGGCAATAGTCGCCTTCATTGCCTCAGACCCTATAATCTCCTTCGCCATTATTACTGTCCCACCCGTTTGGATAGAGAAACCATCAAAGTCAATCAGATAACCGGCCATTATTTGACCCTTATGAGTGCTTTTAGCCATTGTGTTGGCTGAGATTTTATACTGAGCCTTACTATAGATATCCACCACATTAAACGTATCCACACCGTTTGTTTCCTCTACTTGATACATTGAGTAATGAGCATCCCGCATATACCGAAGCAATTCAAGTTCAGATTCGTCGGCCTCTTGATGACAAAAACGCAGGAACTTCTCAGCCATATTGAAACCATTAGGACGATAAGCGAAAACACAGTAATCAATGAATAAAGTCTTGTTATCGTCATTATCAAGCGCTAACTTATTATTGCGCCAAACCCCAAGTTCCGAACCACAAGTTTGAATATCTTCGGAATTGAGTTTTTTGTAAACCTTGCCCATGAGTAAACTGCACCGATGACGAATTTCAGAATAATCAGCTGATAAAAAAGTAATGTCAGTCATATTGAATTGAATTTAATTAAAGGACAATGAATAGAGTCAAAATAATTTGACCGGATATAGGCATTAACTTAAGGACGATGTCTAATGTTAAAATTATCTCATTAATTACCAAACTACGCTGCTATTTTCTGAGGTAAGTATCACGGATGCACAAATAAACTGAAGGGAACAGCCATTCTACCCTGATCTTTCCTCTACTGCGCACTAAACCATGCGCAAAAAAAATCACCTATTTTTTATAACCTAAAGTGCGGTACATCACCTAAACCAGCGATTTATGAGTTATCATCAAATCAATGCAGCATTTTTTAAAATACTCTTAATCCGCAATCTAGGCATCAGAACAAATTTATTCATTGTCTGCTCTTTAACTAGTGTTATGCTTACTTTTTTGCCTTATAGATAAATACCAATGGAAATAAGACAAATATCAAGTATTTCAGACGTTGACGCCTCAGCGTGGAATAAACTCGCCGGCATAAGTTACCCCTTTTTAAGACATGAATTTTTATGTGCACTTGAACAAAGTGGCTCAGTGTCACCGAAGACTGGCTGGACACCCTGCCATCTAATTGTTTTAGAAGACGAAGAGCTTATTGCTTTTATGCCCTTATACCTCAAAGATCATTCATGGGGTGAATATGTTTTCGATCATCAATGGGCATCCGCTTATCATCAAAATGGCCTTAATTACTATCCTAAATACTTAACGGCTATTCCATTTACGCCCTGCCAAGGACCTAGAATTGTAATTAATGCGGCTTATAACCCTTCTGAAATTTATAAGATTTTTCTACAGGCAATTCAGCAACTAGCTAATACAAAAAACGCATCCTCGTGGCATTGTTTATTTCCAGATATTGGAGCAGTAGAAATATTAAAATCTCTACCGGTTAATATTCGTGAAGGCGTGCAGTTCCAGTGGTTTAATAAAGATTATGGCCATTTTGATAACTTTTTATCTAGTTTAACGGCCAGTAAACGCAAGATGATTAAGCGTGAACGCAAGCGAATTTCTGAACAAGGCGTGACTTTAATTCAATTGAAAGGCGCAGAGGTGACTGAGACTCAATGGGAAACCTTCTTTAATTTTTATACGATGACCTATTTAAAAAAAGGTTCAGAGCCGTATTTAACACTGGAGTTCTTTTTGGAGATAGCTCGAACCATGGGCGAGCAATTATTACTGATATTTGCTGTAAACGATCAAACACCGGTTGCGGCAGCCTTAAGTTTTATTGGCTCAGATACCTTATATGGTCGCTACTGGGGTTGTTACGAAGAATATCACAGCCTTCATTTTGAAACTTGCTATTACCAAGGCATCGATTATTGTATTGAAAACCAGCTGAAACGTTTTGATTCTGGGGCTCAAGGTGAACATAAAATAGCTAGGGGCTTTGAACCCGTAACCACGTATTCAGCACACTGGATTAAAGACACTGGCTTTGCTGATGCCATTGAGCGATTTTTACAACGCGAAAAAGTCGCGATTCAACAATACAAAGCCAGTGCGTTTACTTATTTACCTTTTAAGTCTTGATATTGTCATTATCAAGCACTCAGGGCGCGTGATCATTCACACAAAACCTCAAAAAACGGCTACAGGGCCTATGCAGAGCATCAAAAGACCTATGCTCACGACATAAGCCTTATGCTACGTTGCGAAGGGTCTGTGCTGTTCAACACAGACTTTTTAGCCACTTACAAGAGAATAGTAAGCATTAAATCATAAAGTTACACTTACATCACCCTCAATATAACCTTCGACTTATATTAATATCCTTACAACATCACCCAAAAACCCCAATACTTAGTTTAATAAATCTAGATTTCTTACCGCACCACGATCGGCACTGGTCGCTAACATCGCATAGGCCTTAAGTGCCGCCGAAACTTTACGAGGACGTGGCAATACTGGTTTCCAGCCCAGTGCATCTTGCTCTGCTCGGCGAGTAGCCAACTCTTCATCACTGAGCAAGACATCAATACTACGATTAGGGATATCAATGCGAATCAAATCACCATTACGCACTAAACCGATATTGCCACCCGCAGCGGCTTCAGGCGAACAATGTCCAATCGACAAACCCGATGTACCCCCCGAGAAACGCCCGTCAGTCAATAAAGCACACGCTTTACCCAAACCTTTCGATTTGATATAACTGGTGGGATATAACATTTCTTGCATACCCGGGCCACCTTTAGGGCCTTCATAACGAACCACCACCACATCACCGGCCTTTACTTTATCACCTAAGATATTTTCTACCGCTTCATCTTGACTCTCTACCACATGAGCAGGGCCTTCAAAAACTAGCAAACTGTCATCAACACCCGCCGTTTTAACCACACAACCGTCCAAGGCGATATTACCGCGCAACACAGCCAAGCCACCCTCTAAACTAAACGCATACGCTAAAGAGCGAATACACCCTTCAGCGCGATCTAAATCTAAACTGGGCCATCGGGTATTTTGACTAAAGGCCACTTGCGAAGGCACACCCGCTGGGCCTGCCATATAAAAAGTGCTGACAGCGTCACTCGGATTACGGGCAATATCCCATAGGTCCAACGCGTCTTTCATCGTTTTAGCATGAACGGTAGGCACATCGGTATGCAAATTACCCGCCCGATCCAACTCACCTAAAATTGCCATGATGCCACCGGCACGATGCACATCTTCAATATGATATTTATTAGTATTAGGCGCGACTTTACACAACTGCGGCACAATTCTGGACATACGATCAATGTCAGCCATTGTAAAATCAATTTCAGCTTCTTGAGCAATCGCTAACAAATGCAATATTGTATTAGTAGAACCACCCATCGCAATATCCAAAGCAATCGCATTTTCAAAGGCTTTAAAACCGATAGAACGAGGCAGGATAGATGCGTCGTCTTGTTCGTAATATTGTTTACATAAATCAACAATGGTTCTGCCGGCTTGTTTAAATAATTGTTCACGATCGGCATGAGTAGCGACCACGGTACCGTTACCCGGCAACGCTAGACCCAACGCTTCTGTTAAACAGTTCATTGAATTCGCGGTAAACATCCCTGAACAAGAACCACACGTAGGACAGGCAGAACGCTCCACTTCAGCTAAATCACTATCCGATACGCTACTGTCGGCCGCCATGACCATTGCATCAATCAAATCGAGCTTTTTGATTTCAAAGGTATTGGTGATTGGATTAGCCAAACGGACTTTACCGGCTTCCATTGGGCCACCTGACACAAAGACCACCGGAATATTCAAACGCATCGCAGCCATTAACATGCCCGGGGTGATCTTGTCGCAGTTAGAAATGCACACCAAGGCATCCGCACAATGCGCGTTGACCATATATTCCACCGAGTCTGCGATAATGTCGCGACTTGGCAAGGAATACAACATGCCATCATGGCCCATGGCGATGCCATCATCGACCGCAATGGTATTAAATTCTTTAGCAACGCCGCCCACCGCTTCAATTTCACGCGCCACCAACTGCCCTAAATCTTTTAAATGCACATGACCCGGCACGAACTGGGTAAAAGAGTTAGCAATCGCAATAATAGGTTTGCTGAAGTCTCCATCCTTCATACCGGTAGCCCGCCACAATGATCGAGCACCCGCCATATTGCGGCCAGCGGTAGAAGT
>CAIPDT010000104.1 GCA_903863905.1 uncultured Methylococcaceae bacterium | reverse complement strand
TGACCGTATAAATTAGTCGGCATCACCGAACGATAATCCGTGCCATATTGGCGATTATACGATTCGCATAATTTAATACCGGCAATCTTGGCAATGGCATACGGTTCATTGGTCGCTTCTAATAAACCGGTTAATAACGCAGTTTCGGTCATCGGTTGTGCGGCTAATTTAGGATAAATACACGAACTCCCTAAAAATAACAACTGAGTGCAACCCACAGCCCAGGCTTGATGAATAATATTACTTTCGATCATCAAGTTTTGATAAATAAACTCAGCCGGATATTCATTATTCGCATGAATACCGCCTACTTTAGCGGCCGCTAAGATGACGATATCGGGGCGTTCTTGTTGCATAAACTCACGCACCGCCGTTTGATCGGTTAAATCTAACTCCGCATGAGTCCGCACGACCAAGTTTTGATGTCCGGCCTCGGTCAATTGCTTAACAATCGCCGAACCGACCATGCCTCGATGGCCAGCGATATAAATTTTAGCATGTAAATCAGTCATGGGATTACTCTCGGCTAACTGAAACATGGTAGCCTTGGCCTTTTAATAAGGCGTGTTTTTTCGCTTCTTCATGATCGTAAGCCACCATTTCGGTGATCATTTCTTGTAGCGTAATTTGTGGCGTCCAACCTAATTTTTCTTTCGCTTTGCTAGGGTCACCTAATAAGGTTTCTACTTCGGCGGGTCTAAAGTAACGTGGATCAATGGCCACAATGGTTTGGCCGACAGTTAAGCCCGGTGCTTTATCACCGATAATGTCAGCGACCATACCTTTTTCATCGACACCAGTGCCTTCCCAACGGATACTGACGCCTAATTCTTGCGCTGAAAATTCAATAAACTGACGGACTGAATATTGCACACCGGTCGCGATTACAAAGTCTTCTGGTTGGTCTTGTTGTAACATCATCCATTGCATACGTACAAAGTCTTTTGCATGGCCCCAATCTCTTAAGGAATCCATGTTACCCATAAATAAGCATTGCTCTAAACCTACGGCAATATAGCTTAAGCCACGGGTAATTTTACGTGTCACAAACGTTTCACCACGGCGCGGTGATTCATGGTTAAACAAAATACCGTTACACGCGAACATGTCATACGCTTCACGGTAGTTTACCGTAATCCAATAGGCATACAATTTAGCCACCGCATACGGTGAGCGAGGATAGAAGGGTGTGGTTTCTTTTTGGGGAATTTCTTGTACTAGCCCATATAACTCTGACGTGGACGCTTGATAAAAGCGGGTTTTCTTTTCGAGCTTTAAAAACCGAATCGCTTCTAATAAACGTAGCGTACCCATGCCATCTACATCAGCGGTGTATTCTGGTGATTCAAAAGACACGGCCACATGGCTCATAGCACCTAGGTTATACACTTCGTCGGGTTGAGTTTCGCTTAAAATACGCGTTAAGTTAGAGCTGTCGGTTAAATCACCGTAATGCAAAAAGAATTTAGGATGCGAAACATGGGGATCTTCGTAAATATGATCAATCCGTTGGGTATTAAACAAAGACGAACGGCGTTTAATGCCGTGAACTTCGTAACCTTTTTCTAATAAAAATTCTGCAAGGTAAGATCCATCTTGGCCGGTAATACCGGTAATCAGTGCGACTTTATTGCTCATAATGTGTGCTTTAAGGTTGATTTGTAAATAGAAATAGGGGGGAGTGGGATTGTTTTCAAAAAATTATACGTCGTTTTTACAGCGAGTAATAGTCTTTAAACCAGTCTACGGTTGCCTGCAGTCCGTCGGCAATCGGTTTGGCCGGCTTATATCCAACCGCTTCTTCAAGTGCTGAGGTATCCGCATTCGTCTGGTACACATCGCCCGGTTGCATGGGTAAAAATTGTTTAACCGCTGTTTTGCCACAAGCCTGTTCAATGGTTTGGATAAAATCCATTAGTTTAACGGGGTTGGCATTACCAATATTATAAATTCGATACGGGGCCAAAGAGGTGCTCGGATCAGGGTTTAACGCATCCCAGTGTTCTGAGGGTTGCGCAATTTGATCGATACAACGCACTACGCCTTCGCTAATATCATCAATATAGGTAAAGTCGCGTAACATATCGCCGTTGTTAAACACTTTGATCGGCCGGTCGTTTAAGATAGCATCGGTAAATAAAAACGGTGACATATCAGGTCGTCCCCAAGGGCCATACACGGTAAAGAAGCGTAAACCCGTGGTGGGTATTTGATATAAATGGCTGTAAGAATGCGCCATTAATTCATTCGATTTTTTGGTGGCGGCATACAAACTAACGGGATGGGCAATAGAATCTTGTTCTGAGAACGGTACTTTGCCATTTAAACCGTACACACTGCTAGAACTGGCATACACTAAATGTTGAATGTGATGCTGGCGGCAGGCTTCTAAAATATTAATAAAGCCATCCACATTACTTTGAATATAGGCGTAAGGGTTTTCAATAGAATACCGCACCCCAGCTTGGGCGGCCAAATGACAAACACGATCAAATTGTTCGTTGGCAAACAACATCTTGATGGCTTGATTATCTTCTAAGTTCATCCGAATAAAACGATAGTTCGGTTGCGTGTCACTCTGAATAAATTGATACCAATTGAGGGCGGTCTGTTCAATACCGGCTTGTTTTAGGCGGCCTAGTTTTAAGTTAATGTCGTAATAGTCATTAATATTATCCAAGCCTACGACTTCATCGCCGCGTTGTAATAATTGTTGGACCACATAAGAGCCGATAAAGCCGGCCGCGCCGGTAACGAGTATTTTCATAAGGGTTTAGTCTGCACGTACGCCAATTTGTAAGTATTCAAAGCCCATGGCTTCCATTCTTTGTTGTTTAAATTGATTTCGACCATCAAAGAATAACGGGGTTTTTAGTAGTTTTTTGATTTCATCAAAATCGGGGCTTCTAAATTCTTGCCATTCGGTAATCAGTAACAGCGCATCGGCATTTTTTAAGGCTTCGTATTTGCTGTCCACATAACTCACTTGAGTATTACCTTTGAGGTAATGGCTTTCGGCTTCATGACGGGCTTTGGGGTCATAAGCAACAATGTGTGCGCCGTGTTGAGTTAGCAGATTAATAATGGTAATAGCAGCGGCGGCACGCATATCATCCGTTTCGGGTTTAAAGGCTAAGCCCCAAACCGCGAGGGTTTTACCGGTTAAGTCTTCTCCCAATCGTTGAAAAACTTTTTGAGCTAAGACGGCTTTTTGAGCGGTATTAACAGCTTCTACGGCGGCTAAAAGGAGAGGGGTGTAGCCGTTGTTTTGGGCGGTTTTAACCAGGGCTTGTACATCTTTAGGAAAACAACTGCCGCCATAGCCACAACCGGGATAAATAAAGCTATAGCCAATCCGTTCATCAGAGCCAATACCGTGACGGACTTGGTTAACATCGGCACCGACTTGTTCACAAATATTGGCAATCTCATTCATAAACGAGATTTTAGTGGCTAACATGGCATTGGCCGCGTATTTGGTCATTTCGGCACTTTTAATATCCATGCCAATAAAGCGATCATTTTTAGTCATGAACGGGGTATACAGTTCATGCATCACTTCTAAGGCGTCTGGGTTGTCGGCACCAATTACCACCCGATTCGGTTTCATAAAGTCATCAATCGCCGCGCCTTCTTTTAAAAACTCAGGGTTGGAGACCACATCAAAAGTTAAATCACTCTTACGTAAATCTAATTCGGCTTGAATAGTGGCTCTGACTTTGTCGGCAGTCCCCACAGGTACGGTAGATTTATCAACCACAATGACGGGTTTTTGAATGACTTGGCCAATGGTTTTGGCGACCGCTAACACATATTGTAAATCCGCACTGCCATCTTCACCCATGGGGGTGCCTACCGCGATAAAGATAATCCGAGCGCTAGTAATAGCGGTATGGCTGTCGGTGGTAAACTGCAGGGTTTTAATTTTGAGGTTTTCTTGGATCATTTCATCCAAGCCAGGCTCATAAATGGGCACAATGCCTTGTTGTAATTGGGAAATCTTTGTTTCATCAATATCTACACAGGTGACGGTATTTCCCATCTGCGCAAAACAGGCACCACTAACAAGGCCGACATAGCCACTACCAATTACACTAATTTTCATGATTGTATGAGTGAGGTTTAAAGATTAAAAATGAGTTTGTGAGGATGACCAACACGGCCCTGATGTACTATATTAACACGAGAATAGTGTTAACTTTATTACAAAAGGGCCGTTGAATGCAACTTATGTTGATAACGCCTAGCTAAAGCTGAGTTAAGTTTAGTTTAAATAGATCATTAAACTGATGACGGCGGTACTCAGTAGCATCGTCCAAACCGTGCTTTTATGATTGTTATTAAGCTGTGCTTTTAATAAATTAAGTTCGCGTTGTTGATGTTCAGCCTGCTGTTGAGCTTGGGCTGCATTATTAAGCGCTTTATAGACTAAAGACGGTATTTCTGGAAATTGTTCGGCAAATTCCGGAAAGTGTTTAATAATGGCGTTGATCTTGGCTTTGGGGCCTAAGCGTTCATGAAACCATTTTTCTAAAAACGGTTTAGCCGTTTGCCATAAGTCGAGTTCGGGATAGAGTTGTCTCCCTAAGCCTTCGATGTTTAATAGGGTTTTTTGCAGCAACACCAGTTGCGGTTGTACCCGCATGTCAAAACGGCGCGCGGTTTGAAACAATCTTAATAATAACTGACCAAAAGAGATGTCTTTTAAGGGTTTTTCAAAGATGGGTTCACAGACGCTTCTAATGGCGGCTTCAAACTCTTCGATGCGGGTAGTGCTGGGTACCCAACCCGATTCGACGTGCATTTCGGCCACTTTTCGATAGTCTCTATTAAAAAAGGCTAAGAAGTTTTCGGCGAGGTAGCGTTGGTCAGACAGGGATAAGGTGCCGACGATACCAAAGTCAACGGCGATGTATTTGTCGGGCAATTCTACAAAGATATTACCGGGGTGCATGTCAGCATGAAAGAAGTTATCTCTAAACACTTGGGTAAAGAAAATTTCGACACCGCGTTCGGCCAGTTTTTTAAAGTCGGCGCCGCTGGCTCTGAGTTGTTCAATTTCACCCACCGGAATGCCATAGATGCGTTCCATGACCATCACTTTTTTACGCGTTAAGGGCCAGTGAACTTCGGGCACGTAGATGAGTTCGGAGTTTTCAAAGTTGCGCCGTAATTTGGTTGCATTGGCCGCTTCTCTGAATAAATCGAGTTCGTCTAAGGTGGTTCTTTCAAATTCTGCAACCACGTCACTGGCACGGAGGCGTTTGGCATCGGGCCAAAACTTTTCGGCAAAACTGGCCAGTTCATACAGTAAGCCAATGTCTGAGCGAATGCGTTCTTCAATATCGGGGCGCAACACTTTAACGATGACGCTTTCACCGGTATGTAACGTGGCGGTATGCACTTGCGCGACTGAAGCAGAGGCTAAGGGTGAGGCATCAAACTCGGCAAAGGCTTCGCTAATGGACATACCTAGTTCGGCTTCGATAATGCCTTTGGCTATGTCGTTGGCAAACGGGGGCACCCGGTCTTGTAGTTTAACCAGTTCATCAGCGATGTCATCGGGTAAGATGTCTTTGCGAGTGGATAAGGCTTGGCCAAATTTAACGTAAATAGGGCCGAGGTCTTCTAGGGTGCGTCTAATTCTTACGGCTCTGGAGTCTGTGCGAGTTTTTAACCAAAAACTGGGGGTTAAAAAGGCTAAATACCGTATGGGTCTAAAGAGATGGGTTTTTAAGACGATTTCGTCGAGGCCATGATAGACCAGAACCCAGTTAATATGAATTAGGCGTAAGAGTAGTTTGGGTCGAATCACGAGTTACCTTGGGGGTCAATTTTTTGCAAGCGCTCAATACGGCTGTTTAAGCGATCAAAGTCTGAGCGTAAGTCATCCACTTGGCTATAAAAAATCTCTACTTCGGGGGCCGAGGGCAGGTCACGGGTTTCTTCTTGTAAAAACTCGCTAAGATTGAGTTTTAAGGTGTCTAAACTGTCTTGGCTCCAATGCTGGCCTTTTTTAAAAAACTGGCTAAGAGATTGGGCGGTTTGGTCACCTATATACCGCGCTAAAAGGCCTTCTAGGTTAAGATCCAGTTGGCTAAACAGGCTTTGAAATTTTCGACCTACGTGCAGGTCACCTTCAATGACGATATCACCCGAAAAGATAGAACGCATGGGTTGCTGACTTAAGCCCATTAGGCCAAAGGCAAACACCGAGCCGGTTAGGGTGGTGTCTGGGTCTTGTGGGCTTTGATCAAGTATTTGAATGCTATCGGTCGTGGGGCATAGATAAAGCGTTTCCTTAAACGGCAATAAATGCACGGCTATAATCTTGCCGTTTAAGGGCGTTAAATACTGCTCACGCTGAGAGTCTAGGCTTAAAAACCGATTAAGCGCGTGTTCAAACGCATGCCTTAGCAGGGCTTTAATGGCCATGCTAGATTTTATAACCTCTATGAACCGCGACAATGCCTTGGGTCATATTAAAGTATTCGCAGCGTTCTAAGCCGGCGTTAAGCATCATTTGTTTCAGTTCTTCTTGTTTGGGGTGCATCCGAATCGATTCGGCTAAGTAGCGGTAGCTGTCTTCATCTTTGGCGACAAATTTACCGATTTTAGGTAACAGTTTAAACGAGTAAAAGTCGTAGACCTTTTCGGTGATTTTATCAACCGGATGTGAAAATTCTAAGACAATGACGCGTCCACCGGGTTTAAGCACCCTATACATAGAGCGTAAGGCGGCATCTTTGTCGGTCACGTTACGTAAACCAAAGGCGATGCACACGCAGTCGAAGGTGTTGTCTTCAAAGGGGAGGCATTCGGCATTGACTTGTGCGTAACGAATGTTGCCGACTAAGCCTTTGTCAATGAGGCGATTACGACCGTTGCGTAACATTTCTGAGTTAATGTCGGCTAAAACCACTTGGCCGTCTTTACCGACGCGCTGTTCAAATAAGACGGTTAAATCACCTGTGCCGCCCGCTAAATCTAAGACTTGTTCACCTTTGCGTACGTTACTGAGTTGTACGGCGATGCGTTTCCAAATGCGGTGGATGCCTAAAGACATCAGGTCGTTCATGATGTCATATTGGCCTGCCACTGAATCGAAGACGCCGCGGACTAAATTAACTTTTTCGTCGGTGGCGACTTGTTTAAAGCCAAAATGAGTGGTGTTATCGGTTGTCATGTTGTTGCCTAATCGGGTACTTATAAAATATAACGACTTAAATCTTCGTCATCTGCAAATTCGGTTAAATGCTGATCCACATACGCGGCATCAATCACCAGGTGTTGATCTTTTAAATCGGGGGCATTATACGAGATATCTTCGAGTAAGCGTTCAAGCATGGTGTGTAAACGTCGAGCACCAATGTTTTCGGTACGCTCATTGACTTGCCAGCCGAGTTCGGCAATGCGTTGAATGCCATCTAAAGCAAAGCTTAAAGACACGCCTTCGGTGGCTAATAAGGCCACATATTGTTCAGTTAAAGACGCATTGGGTTCGGTTAAAATGCGTACAAAGTCATCCGCACTCAGGGCGCTGAGTTCCACTCGAATCGGAAACCGACCTTGTAATTCAGGGATTAAATCCGAAGGTTTAGCGACATGAAAGGCACCCGAGGCAATAAATAAGATATGGTCGGTTTTAATGGCGCCATATTTAGTGCTAACCGTGCTGCCTTCTACTAAGGGTAATAAATCCCGTTGTACGCCTTCACGAGATACTTCGCCACCACCACCGCCCAGTTCTGAGCGTTTGCAGATTTTGTCAATTTCGTCTAAAAATACGATGCCGTTTTGTTCAACCGATTCAATCGCGCGATAACGTATTTCATCTTCGTTGATCAGTTTGGAGGCTTCTTCTTCTTTTAACGATTGCAGGGCTTTTTTAATCGGAATTTTGCGTGATTTAGTTTTGCCTGTACCCATGTTTTGAAAGAGACCTTGTAACTGGTTGGTCATTTCTTCCATGCCAGGGGGGGCCATAATTTCAACGCCTACTGGAGCGACTTGCATATCAATTTCGATTTCTTTGTCGTCGAGATCGCCTTCGCGGAGTTTTTTACGCATTTTTTGGCGGGTGCTTTCTTCTGATTCAGAGAGCATACCACCATTGGCACGTGGTAATAACAAGTCTAAGATTTTTTCTTCGGCGGCATCGTGCGCTTTGGTTTCAACTTTGGCCATTTCGGCGGTGCGCGTCATTTTAACGGCCGTGTCGATTAGGTCACGAATAATAGATTCTACATCACGACCCACATAGCCCACTTCAGTAAATTTGGTGGCTTCAATTTTGATAAACGGGGCATTGGCTAACCTGGCTAAACGCCGGGCGATTTCGGTTTTACCGACACCCGTAGGCCCAATCATTAGAATGTTTTTTGGAGTAATTTCATCCCGTAAGGACGAATCAACCTGTTGTCGACGCCAGCGGTTTCTTAACGCGATCGCGACTGAACGTTTAGCACTGGCTTGTCCTACAATGTGTTTATCCAGTTCGTTTACAATTTCTTTGGGGGTCATCTGTGTCATGCGGTTACTCGTTGGGTTCGGCGTCTAATTCTTCAATTCGGAGATTGTGATTGGTATAAATACAGATATCTGCGGCTATATTTAAAGAGCGCTCTACAATTTCACGGGCACTTAAATTGGTATTTTCTAATAAAGCACGTGCAGCTGCTTGGGCAAAAGCACCGCCGGAACCAATGGCCATTAAGTCATATTCGGGTTCAATGACATCACCAGTGCCTGAGATAATTAAGGAGGTTTTGGCATCTGCGATGGTTAATAACGCTTCTAATTTACGCAACGCGCGGTCGGTACGCCAATCTTTGGCCATTTCGACAGCGGCGCGGGTTAAGTTGCCGCGATGTTTCTCTAGTTTGCCTTCAAAGTGCTCAAATAAGGTAAAAGCATCGGATGTGGCGCCGGCAAAACCAGCAATAACTTTATCATGGTATAGGCGGCGTACTTTACGGGCATTGCCTTTCATGACGGTATTTCCTAAGGTGACTTGGCCGTCTCCACCGATAACGACTTTGCCGTCTCGACGTACTGAAAGTATGGTGGTTCCTCTAAACACGTTTATTTCCCAAAAATTAAAAAAAACAGGTTGCTGATTTTACATGGTATGAATTTAAAATGTGGGAAAAAATAGTCGATAAAAATAAAGCATGACAAACAGCCGTGCTAGGCTCTATCATTTTATTTTTTGACTCATAGTGCTGTAGTCCTTATGGCATAAGGTTTAAGGTATGTCGAAGCGTTTTTTATCTAGTGTGATGGCGGGTATGGTCTTAGTGGGGTGTGCGCCCACTCGGCAATTGGCGGTTGATTATCCGGCCTCCCAAACTAACCAGTCTTCTGATCCTCAAGCGGTGCAAGCGACGCAGTCGGTGCCTTTTGCGCCAGTGTCTGGCTTTTCGGCGATTGATGGCGATGATTATTATGTGCGCTTAATCTCTGAATTTGAGTTTAAAGGCGATAATGTTTTAAAGCAGGGCTGTAGTTCGATGACGCCGTCTTATGAGAAAAGCGATTTGTCGTCTTCGTTGCTGTTTTCGATTAAAAACGAGGTGGTTAAGTTTACCAATGAGGTGCCAGGCTTTGTGTATCAGTCCGCCACAGGTAAGTGCAATTTTAAGTTTGATGCTAAAAAGACGGTGTTAACACCTTGGATACGCTTAGATTCGGGTAAAGAAACCGAGGTCGATTATAGTTTTATTACCAGTGCTAATAGCAATGTGGATATGAATGGTTTGGCGGGTGATGTGACTACGGCCAGTAATTTGTTGGCCTTAACCGGTGTAGGGATGGGGGCGGCTGTGGTGGGGCAGTTTGCGGGGCAATGGGCGAAGAACACGCCGGCCGCGTCTGCGTCTGCGCCCAAATCGAATTTAAAGCAAAGTTCTGAGTCACATTCGTTGCCGGCTTTGGTGGGTTTTTCGGGGAATACGGGTACCCTTAAACAAACGTCTTTTAAAGTGTTTGCGGTGGCAGAGGGTGGGGTTAATGTGTTTGGTTCTGATACCCAACCCTTGGGTGAGTTAAAGATTTTTGCCGAACTGACGCCGTCTTTATTATTAAAAACCACCTCGAATGGGGTGCCTCAGGCGGCAGATTTAAGTGTAGATGAGTTAAGTAATACACCGATTAAAGCGGCGGGTGGTCAAATGACGGTGGCGCTGTTAATGGAGCAATCTAAATATCCTGCTAAGCCCAATTTAAAGCCGGATTGGTCGCATTATGATGAAGTGGAAGGCAGTTGCCGAAAAATGAAGTTAATGCTGAAAGATTTGGGCTTTAATAAGTTTGATCGGGATGCGTATTTGTATTACTTTTTAGAAAGCAGTGTGGATTGGAAAAATTATAATACGCCGACATCAAAATTGGCTGAGGTTGGTTTGACGAGTCAGCAGTTAAGCGATTATCAGCATAAAAACTTTGCCGGTTGTTTGCAGGCGGATGATTATGCGGTCATGAAAGTATTGGGTTTGTCGGTTAATGGGCCGGCGGATTGGCAACAAATACAAGCGCTAGGTCAGAAAAAAGCGCAATTTTTAGCGCCGTTAAAGGCGATTGAAAGACAATTTGCTTCGGTGTTAAGTAATCCGAACAAAGCCGAGATTGAGTCGCAGTTATATCCCTTATTAGCCACAGCGGGTCAAGGGGATGGTACGGTGTTATTGCAGAATTATTTAGGTGATTTTGGACTAGAGAAGTTGTTGGCGACACCGGCGGCAGGAGTTAGTTCGGTTCCTGTTGCGACTGCAAATCCTGTTGTTGTCAATACCTCGGCAAATACAGAGGGTGTTGTTTTGTCAGGACAAGCGGTGGCAACGGTGCCTTCTTTTCCCGTTGGGCAAGCCATTCCTGCTTCTGAAGGAACGGTTTTGGCCTCAGTCCCTGTAAGTGTGACGACTCCAGCGCCTGTGACTATTCCGGGTGGTGGGTTGATAGTCACGGCCAAGCAATTGGCGCAGGTGATTGTGGGGCTAAATTTTAAAGAGTTTAGTTGTGCAAGATTGTTAGTAGATCAGCAAGGGCAGGTCCAAGCAAATAATGGTTTTGTGTTATTTACCACACAACCGAATAGTCCAAGGGGTAAGGGCGGGGCACTTGAGTTTGAATTTACTGCCGGAAAAATTAATCGGATTGCTTTTCAGTTGCCTACTTATAAGGATTTTGAACAAACGGCCTTAAGTCATCCAGTGCAAGATGAATGCAAAATTGAGCTGGGATTTATTAGTCAATTACATTAATGTTTCGTTAATAGGAGAAAGGTTCCGGATTTTTTTTTGCCTTAAATCAAAATCATAACAACGACATCTGGTATAGATAGGCATCATAGGTTAAAATCTACACGTTTTTTGTGATAATTATTACGTAAAAGGAACTAAGTGGGTGTATTTTACTAGCTTAATATTACGAATCTATATAACACTTAATAAAGAAGTTTTATAACTACTATCGAAGAGGCTGCTCCGTGAACAAAGCAAAGCAACTATTCGCAGGTCTGTTTTTAATGGCTTTAGGGCTAGGAACAGCGCAGGCGGACTATACGCTCAATTTAATGAAAGGGGTTACAAAGGTCAGTAATGACATTTATGACTTACATATGCTGATTCTATGGATTTGCGTATTAATAGGCATCATTGTATTTGGTGCTATGTTTTATTCCATTTACCATCACCGTAAATCGAAAGGACATGTCGCTGCTCAATTTCATGAGAACACGACCGTTGAAATAATCTGGACGATTATTCCAACGCTGATTTTAGTGGGTATGGCTATCCCTGCCACTAAAACCATGTTGGAGTTAAATGATGTTGAAAAGTCTGACATGACAATTCAAGTCACGGGGCGTCAATGGTATTGGGATTACAAATATCTAGATAATGACCTTCATTTTGAGAGTCATTTAGACGAGGCCAGTGAGAGAGTCCACAGAACAAAAGGTGCAGATCCACGTTCAGTGCCTAATTACTTGTTGAATGTGGATAAGCCGTTAGTGATTCCTGTTCATAAAAAAGTCCGCTTTGTTTTAACCTCGACTGACGTAATCCATTCTTGGTGGGTACCTGACTTAGGTTGGAAAAAAGACGCGAATCCAGGTTTTGTTAATGAAGCGTGGACGTCAGTGGATAAAGCTGGAACGTATCGCGGTCAATGTACTGAGTTATGTGGTCGAGATCATGGCTTTATGCCTATCGTAGTGATTGCGATGGAGCAACCTGACTATGATGCTTGGGTTAAGAAAACCTTAGAAGATCAAAAACGTAAACCCGATTTAAGTGATCAATCTCGTCAGCAGTTAATGGCGCATGGTGAATCAGTTTATTTAAAAAATTGTGTGGGCTGTCATCAAATTGACGGTGCTGGTGTTTCTGGTTTAATCCCTGCTTTAACCGGTAGTGCGATTGCGACAGGAAAATGGGAGTCTTTAGATGGCTTCTTACGTGCTGGTACTTCAAAAATGCCGAAATTTGACAAACTGAATGCTAAAGAGTTTGCTGAGGTGATGACTTACGTGCGTAACAATCTGGGTAATAAAGTCGGTGACGAATTGCAGCCTAAACAAACGGCTCTTCCCGACGATGATGACGAGTAAGCGTCAGCTATTGCTATCAACTCACTCTTTTTAATAATTTTCGAGGTATAAAGTATGTCTGCTGTCGTAGATGAACATGATCATCATGCGGATGATCATCACGATCACGGCCCTGCTAAAGGGCTGTTAAGATGGGTTATTACTACTAACCATAAAGATATTGGTACGTTGTATTTGTTATTTGCTTTGGCGATGTTTTTTGTCGGCGGTACGATGGCAATGGTGATTCGTGCCGAGTTATTTGAGCCAGGATTACAGTTTGTTGACCCTGCTTTTTTTAACTCAATGACCACTATGCATGCCTTGGTGATGGTATTTGGTGCGGTTATGCCGGCTTTCGTAGGTTTGGCTAACTGGCAAATTCCTTTAATGATTGGTGCGGCTGATATGGCTTTACCTCGTATGAACAACATGAGTTTTTGGATGTTGGTGGCGGGTGTATTGTTATTAGCCAGTACTTTATTTATGGAAGGCGGTGCTCCTAATGGGGGTTGGACTTTATATCCACCGTTGGTTTTACAACCGATTACCGTAGGTAAAGCGTTACCGTTTGCTATTTTCTCGGTACATTTATTAGGTATCTCTTCTATCATGGGCGCGATTAATATTATTGCGACTATTTTCAATATGCGCGCACCATCAATGAAAATGATGGATATGCCTTTGTTCGTTTGGACTTGGTTAATTACGGCGTTTTTATTGATTGCAGTTATGCCAGTATTTGCCGGTGCTGTGACCATGTTATTGACAGATAAGTTCTTCCACACCAGTTTCTTTAATGCAGCGGGTGGTGGTGATCCTGTGTTGTATGAACACATTTTCTGGTTCTTTGGTCATCCAGAAGTGTACATCATGATTTTGCCTACCTTTGGTGTGGCTTCAACGATTATTCCTGTGTTTGCTCGTAAACCTTTATTTGGTTATGCGTCAATGGTGTGGGCGACTGCGTCAATTGCATTCTTATCATTTATTGTTTGGGCTCATCACATGTTTACGGTTGGAATGCCTATCGCGGGTGAGTTGTACTTTATGTATGCGACCATGATTATTGCGGTTCCGACTGGTGTTAAAGTCTTTAACTGGACGGCGACCATGTGGAAAGGCGCGATGACCTTTGAAACGCCTATGTTATTTTCAATTGCGTTCGTGGTGTTATTTACCATGGGTGGATTTACCGGTTTGATGATGTCTATCGCACCGGCTGATTTCCAATACCATGATACGTATTTCATTGTTGCGCATTTCCATTACACCTTAGTACCGGCCTCTGTGTTTATCTTGATGGCGGCAGGTTATTTTTGGATGCCTAAATGGACTGGTAATATGTATAACGAAAAAATCGGTCAATTACATTTTTGGTTGTCGGTTATTTCGGTGAACATTTTATTCTTTCCTCAGCACTTTTTGGGCTTAGCGGGTATGCCTCGCAGAATTCCTGATTATGCGGTGCAATTTGCGGATTGGAATATGATTTCAAGTATCGGTGGTTTTATCTTTGGTGCCAGTCAATTACTGTTCTTGTATATCGTAATTGATACCATCAGAGGCGGTACCGGTGAGAAAGTTACTGATGAAGTTTGGGAAGATGCCGCTAAGCATAGCTTAGAATGGACTTTACCAACGCCACTTCCTTATCATACTTGGACTACACCACCTACTGTGGTGCCTACTGAGCATGTGTTGGATTCTCATTAAGGTATAAAACAGGGGCCGTGTTGGGTTATATCAAACTCAACACGGTTTCTGACTGATGTGATTATGACAATTAAAAATAAAAATCTTTTAACGGCGGTTATTTTGGTGGCGATCACCTTAATCGTTTATTTGTTTGCAGTGGCTCAAGCCGTTTCTCCATGATCGATTCTGTTGACAAAAAAAATCGTAATTTAGTCCGTAAGTTGGTATTAGTGGCGGTACTGATGTTTGGTTTTGGTTATGCTTTGGTGCCACTTTACGATGTGCTGTGTGAATGGAAATGGATAGAGCGTGATCGACCAGACGATATTAAACAAGTCCCTGAGATCGCTTATACCGTGAATAGGGACCGGGAAGTGAACGTAGAGTTTTTAACGGTGTTAAATGAATCTACGGATATGACTTTTCGTGCAGAAACAAAGCAAATAAAAGTTCATCCCGGGCAATATTACACGGTGAATTTTTATGCAGAAAATAAAACTGATAAGCCGATGTTGGCCAGAGCCATAGCGAGCTTTACGCCGGCGGTGATCAGTCGCTATTTTGAAAAAATTGAGTGCTTTTGTTTCTCTGAGCAAACGTTTAAGCCTAGAGAAGCTAAGACACTGCCGATGCGTTTTGTCATTAATCCTGAAATACCAGAAGAATACAAAACTATTACACTCTCATACACATTTTTCGACAATACTGAAAAATCAGTAAAAAAATAACAGGGGAAGGATATGTCTACAAATACCAACGCTTATTACATTCCGCATAAAGCGACTTGGCCAGTGATTGGTACCATTGGCTTGGTAACCGCGCTGGCTGGTTTTGCAAATTTTTTAAATGGCTCATCAATCGGCCCTACTTTGATGATGATCGGTTTGCTTATTTTTATCACCATGTTAATTGGCTGGTTTACGTTGCAGGCTAAGGAAAGTGAATCTGGCATGTACAATCATGAGGTCGGTATTTCTTATCGTCATGGCATGATGTGGTTCATTTTTTCAGAAATCGTCTTCTTTGCGGTGTTCTTTGGTACTTTATGGTACACCCGTAATTTATCGGTGCCTTGGTTAGGTGAGGGCGCCACTAAAGAATTATTATGGCCTAGTTTTGAGGCGGTATGGCCTACCAATGGTCCAGGTAAAGTAGGTGGTGAGTTTGAACCGATGGGTGCTTGGGGTTTGCCGTTTATCAATACCTTATTGCTATTAACCAGTGGTGTAACCTGTACGTGGGCGCATCATGGTTTATTGGCTAAAAATCGTGAGCAATTAATTAAGGGTTTATTAGCGACTGTGGTTTTAGGATTTTTATTCGTTTGTTTTCAAGCGATTGAATATCATGAAGCGTATTCAGAAATGGGCTTAACCTTAGGTTCAGGCGTTTACGGTTCAACGTTCTTTATGTTGACGGGTTTTCATGGTTTCCACGTGTGTGTGGGTGCAATTATTTTAAGTGTGGTTTTATTCCGTAGTGCTAAAGGACATTTTACCCCTGAAAATCATTTTGCCTTTGAAGCAGCGGCTTGGTATTGGCATTTTGTGGACGTGGTTTGGTTAGGTTTGTTTATCTTTGTGTATTTGATTTAAGCTATTTAACGATCCCAAATCAAAGCGCCGCCTTTAGATAGGTGGCGCTTTTTTTTTGTCGTAAAATTGAATTAAGAATTAAGAATTAAGAATTAAGAATTAAGAATTAAGAATTAAGAATTAAGGGTTAAGGGTTAAGGGTTGGTTGGGCGGTTGTGGGTGTTTGATTGCTTGAATGCATTTTTTGACCTAGGCCATGGGGTTTGATAAGACCGGTTGCCACGGCAATAAACAAAAAGATAAATAAAATCAGCGACAAAGAAATTCTAACTGTCAGTGATTTAACTGTTTTTTGAGATTCTTCGGTGGTTTTATGATTAATCAGGTGATACAGCGCTGAACCCAAGCTGATAATAATAAGGATGAAGGTAATGATGACGATGCTTTGAGTAATCATGGTAGAGTGCTAATTAAATTAAAAGTGACTCTATTTTCGTTGATAAATGCATCTCTGCCAATAGGTTAAAGATAACAATATGATGATAAAAAAAGTTCCAACCTTGGCGTATTTAGGTATGCTATCGCTTTTAATGGCTTTGGGGTTTTGGCAATTAAATCGAGCAGAACAAAAAAAAGTTTTTTTTGAGCAACAGAAACAGGGCTTGGCGTCTGCAAAAGTACTTGTATTATCAGACATCATTGCAGAGGGAGGAGAGGCCTTAAGGTATAATAAGGTGCAGGTCTTGGGGCATTATGATGTTGAGCATCAATTTTTGCTTGATAATCAAATGCACGAGGGTCAGGTGGGTTACTGTGTATTGACGCCGTTTGTGTTGGCTGGGCAAACTAAAGCTGTTTTAGTCAATAGAGGCTGGATCCCCTTAAATAAGGATAGATCAGTTTTACCTGTGCTTAAGATTGAATCGGCTCAAGCAGAGAGGGTTGAGCTTCACGGGAGAATTAATCATTTTCCAAGTGTCGGTATTAAATTAGCAGGGGCAGAGATTCCGACAGTAGGATGGCCTTCTGTGTTACAGGTGGTGGATACAGACGTGCTGGCTAAAAAGTTAGCGCAGAGTTTGTTTTCTTTTCAGGTTGAGTTGGACAGTGCTGAACCGAATGGTTATGTGCGAGATTGGCAAACGACAACGGTGATGTTGCCAGAACAGCATGTGGCTTATGCAATACAGTGGTTTGCTTTGGCGGCGACTCTCACGGTGTTATTTTTTGGGTATAGTTGTAAGAAAAATGATAAATAAACAACAAAAGAAAAATCAGCGGTTAATTATAATTATTTTTGGAATGACCCTTATTCCGTTTTTAATCGCTTGGGGCTTAAAAGAACATCCGAGTTTAGTGAAAGGGACGACTAATTCAGGGCAATTGGTGATTCCACCGGTGGTGATTAAACGTACAGAGTTGACGGGGCTGGATGATTTTTCTAAACAAAACATCGGTGAGTTACCCGGGCATTGGTTGATCGTTAATGTGATTCCTAATACGGGTTGCAATGACGTGTGTCTTGAGGCTTTGCTTAAAACAAAGCAGTTAAGATTGATGTTAAATAAAGAATTACCCCGGACGCGTCGAGTGGTGGTGGTTTTTAATCAACCTTTGGAAGCATCGGCTCAACAATGGTGGTTAAAAGATGCCTTGTTATGGCGTTTAAATCGTTTGGACGATAAAGACAGTAAAGACTTGTATACGAGTTTGCTGCACGAAGAAAAGATCTTAGACGAGGGGTTGGTTGAGCAATTAATTAAGAATGAAGATCGTGATATCGCGCTCAGTTCTGATTTGATTAGAGTTAAGCCCAGTGCTGAGGTCATTAAAATAATGTCTGATATTAGGAAAGGAGCAGTTCCTGAAGGGATGTTGTTTTTAATTGATCCGCTGGGAAATTTAATGATGCATTATGAGCCGGGTTTTAGTCCTTATAAGGTCAAAGAGGATTTGATGCACTTACTTAGAATTTCACAAATTGGTTAGAGAAATAAAATGTTTAGAAAGTTAACACTATTGAGTGTTTTTTTAACACTCATAATGGTTATGTTAGGGGCTTTGATTCGAGTGGCTGATGTGGATCTTAGCGGCTTAAATCCAGAGGTCATGTTGTTTTTAAAAGGACCTGGACATCAATATTTAACAGCCACTTTAGCGGGTTTGGTGGTGTTGTTGGCGGGTTTGTCTGCGTGGCAAAAGACCGCTAAAGTGGCTACCCTTGTGAACTGTGTGTTCGTTTTACTGTTGGTGGGGGCACAAGGCGCTTTAGGTTTTTGGGCTCAGGCTCTTATCACGATGCCGTTTATCATTACCGGGCATGTGCTATTAGGCTTGCTGACCTTTTGGGGTTTGTTTAGTGTGTATTTGCGTGCTAATCCCGCCATATCTGGCGATCTTACTGAGCTAAGTTCTGTGCGTTGGCGGTTGGTGTGGCTTACCCGTTTTGCCATGTTGGCTTTAGTCGTCCAAATTGTGTTGGGTGTTTGGGTTAGTGCTAATCATGCTGATTTAGTGTGTGTGGGTTTTCCTCAATGTAATGGTCAATGGTGGCCCCAAGCTGATTATGCGACGGCGCTTGATTTAACGCGTGGTTTAATCACGGGTTATACCGGTGTTATTTCGTATGACGCTCAAGTGGCGGCTAATGAGTTGCATAAAGTGAGCGCCATACTGGTATTTTTGCTGTTAAGTGCGGTGTTGTTTACAGCAACGCAAACGAAGTCATCGGCCGCCGTTAAAACAGCCGGTTTGTGGTTAGGCGGCTTATTATTTGTCTTGATTGGCTTGGCGATACTAGCCATTAAGTTGG
>CAIPDT010000103.1 GCA_903863905.1 uncultured Methylococcaceae bacterium | reverse complement strand
TGGCTTTAATCTCTGCCAGTGGCACTAAGAAGCTTTTCTCAGTACGCGCTCGATTTTGCTCTAAATCACGTTGAGTAAAACGGCTCACGATGTCCGGTATATCACTCGTAGCAATGGGACTGCGTTTATCATCCAAACTATAACCATCGGCCTGCATATCATAAAACCAGACCTTATCTGTGCCGCCATTATTGGTCTTGGTAAAAACCACAATAGCGGTACTCACGCCCGCATAGGGTTTAAACACGCCACTGGGCATGGAGATAATTGCCTCCAGTTTGTGTTTACTGAGCAATGTTTCGCGGAATTGTTTATGCGCATTAGATGAACCAAACAGCACGCCATCAGGAATAATCACCGCACAACGACCACCGATTTTTAACATGCGTAGCATTAAGGCCAGAAACAATAATTCGGTCTTTTTGGTTTTAACGGTTTTTAGTAATGAGCTTTCAACGCTGTCATAATCCAGTGAGCCTTTAAAGGGCGGATTGGCTAGTATCAAACTGTATTGATCGCGCAATTCGGCATTGGCTTCACTTAAGGCATCTCGCCCCATTAGGTTTGGGTTTTCAATGCCATGCAGTTGTAAGTTCATGGCACCGATGCGTAACATGGTGCTATCAAACTCTAACCCTGTGAACATGGCGTTGTTGTAGTGGGTTCTAAAGGTTTGATCATTAAACCAGTCGGGATGTTTCTCATGCACATATTCCCCCGTCGCGACCAGAAAGCCGGCACTCCCGCAGGCCGGATCACACACGGTATCTTCTTGAGTCGGTTGCATGATATCGACCATCATTTTAATGATATGGCGTGGGGTTCTAAATTGGCCGTTAGTGCCAGCGGTGGCAATTTTAGACAGCAGGTATTCATAAAGATCGCCTTTGGTGTCTCTATCATCCATTTGGATTTTATCGATCATCTGCACGACTTGATCTAACAGCCTAGGCGTAGGAATCATAAAGGTCGCCCCCTTCATGAACTTAGCAAACACGCCGACGTCACTGCCGAGTTGTTTTATGTGTTCAAAGGTGGTGAGATTTCCGCTATCAGCTTGCGGTTGGGTAAACAGTGCGAATAAGGATTCAGGGTCTAAGTGCTTAAAGGTATGCCAGCGAAACTTTTTATGAGCTTCGGTGTAGATGGGATTTTGAACACTAATCCCGACTAAATTGGCTTTCTTTTCGGCTAATAGTTGTTGTTCATCCAGTCTGCGTAAGAACAGTAAAAAGGTGAATTGCTCAATAACGGTGAGTGGATACTAATGCCCCCTGTCCAAAATGCTTCCCATATTTTATCCACTTGGCTTCTGAGTTCACCGGTGATCATGTTTTACCTTGTAGTGTGTAGCGTTATGCTTACTTATGTGTTGTTGATGTGCAGTATTGTGCCATTAGTGGGTGGTTTGTGCCTATAAACTTGAGGGATAAATTGTTACTCAAGCTTTTGTGAATTCTCATAAACCTTACTTAAAGGTGCTATGATACCAAAACAGTAAAGTAACTGATTGAGGTTTATATGGGACTTGCCAAGCATTTAGGCTTAGAAATAAATGAACATATTGAGGGCGCAGATAGTAATGTCGCCTTAAGCGGTGGTTATCTTTATATT
>CAIPDT010000102.1 GCA_903863905.1 uncultured Methylococcaceae bacterium | reverse complement strand
GGTACCAAGCTTGATGAAAGAGAATATAAAAAACACCTTGAGGACAAATACCTTTAAAGATTGTATTTGATACCAATATTATTTTGAACGTACTGTTAATTCGAGAGCCTTTTGCCCAGATGTCTATCAATTTGTTTGATGCGGTGGTCAGTAAAGAGATTGATGGGTATTTATGTGCAACGACTTTAACAACGATTGATTATTTAGTTGCAAAGCTTCAAGACAAACAATTACTATTAGACGTTTTAATAGTGACATAGATAACTCCGCTATTGCTTAGTGAATGGTTAAGATACGGCCATTACTTAACGGTAATTCAAATTTGCACGGGTCATTACCACAGTAGCTTTTATTATATTTAAACATGTGTTCTGATCGGCTAGGTTCATTATCAAAAATTACGGCAATATTTTTATAAAGAATATCTTTATTATTGTTTTTGATAAAAGCGTCAAAATTATCTGCTAAACTTTTAGCGGCTTTTTCATAAACACTGGTTAAATGTTGATTGCCTTTTTCTTCTAGTATTGCGGTAACTTCTTTCTCTAAGTTATCCAGACTGTTACCACAAAATGCGATTAGGGTTGTAGTACATGACTTTTCTAAAGTAGCAGAGTCATAAGCTACCGGTGTTGACAAATAAACTTGGTGAATATGAAAGACTAGAGTGTCACCTTCGATCGTGTATTTAAGTTGAGCTAGTTTTATAAAGTATTTAAACGTTGCGTATAAGGATATACTCGAATTGATTGATCCCGTTACAATTTCGGTATGAGATATTTTAATATCTTTATGCTTGTCAAATGTTTGCCTTGTTTTTAATTCTGTAATGACAAATTCATCTTTACCCTTTAACGATATCCATTCAGAAGTATTTGATGTATAGACCTTAGTATCTAGTAATCTAAGGCTGAAGTGTGGTATTTTAAAGTAAGCAAATAGTAGTAAGGCAATTGCTAAAGAGATCCAGGTTAAGGTTTTCATAATGAGTTTTTTCAGATATTTTAGATAAAGCCAGATTTAAACGCGTTATTATAAAGATATTATTAAAATAAAAAATTAATTGATGATTAAATTCATAGTCTCAATTAGCTTGATACTCGCAATAATAAATTATTTTATCTGCTGATTTATTTGCGTAGTATAGTATAGCCCCGTTCCTGGGATGCCGATACTAAAATATACTTTTCCTTGGGCGCTTAAACCCACTCGAACCAGTCCTAGATTAATAGTCCAGCCTACGCCACTATTAGAAACATTGGCTCTAACGGGCCCCATATTGATAGATTTTCTCCACCTTAATCCCATATTTATCCCCTCTTTTAAATTAATTACCTAATAAATATATTTATTTTTTGGTTGTGAAATTGGTTTGGTTCCATAAGCGATTACCTGAAGAATCAACTGGCACAGTTTTATTGCCTTCAATACGATAATGCACGTCAGTCCATTTACGGTTCCCTGATGCGTCAACAGGGACAATGTTATTTCCTTCAGTACGATAATGGGTTTCAGTCCATTTACGATTTCCTGATGCGTCGGTGGGGATAGTTAATTTTCCTTCAGTTCTGTAATGCGTCTGATCATATTTAAGATTACCCACCGCATCTGTCGGAATGATCCTATTATTTTCAACACGATAATGGGTGTCGTTATATTTAAGATTCCCTGATGCATCGGTGGGAACTATGCGTTCTACCGCAAGACTGACTTGAGCGATGACTAATAAGCCGATGACGGTACATATTTTTGTATTCATAGTATTTGTTCTCCATAAAGATTGTTAGCAATGAATATTGTCCTTAAATCGAATGACAGGTGATGTCGTTTAATTGTAAGCGTCTAACCCGATCACATTTAATTTAATTTAATATTTCAATCTGGCATCCTTTATTTTTTTATAAAGGAGAACGTAAATGGCTTCAGTATCATATTGGCAAGAGTTGATAGAATACAGCGATTATTTTACAAATGATAGTAGGCACAGATGCCGTATTCCGCCCAGTTTAGAAAAAAGCTCCTAAGTGTGATGGAAAAAGAAAAATTAACACTAGAAGAAACCGCAAAACGTTTTGATGTTGGTAGTGCGAGTATCTCACGGTGGAAGTTAAATCCTGAGCCCACAAACACTCGCAACAGACCTGCTCAAAAGATTGATATGGATAAGTTAAAAAAAGATGTAAACTGGGGTCAGAGTCAATGCCAGTAAGTTAAGGTGCAACACTATAATTATAAAGCGCTTTTATAGGCTGTAAAATGAATGTCATTCTTAATATTTTTCAAAAGTCTTGGCGCAGACCGCCCCT
>CAIPDT010000101.1 GCA_903863905.1 uncultured Methylococcaceae bacterium | reverse complement strand
TACTGATCGACGGATTATATAGTAAGTCGTGTTAAAAGCAATATTAATCGCCCGCTGAGTCTTATCTTAAGTAAACATAAATGTTTTACGAGTTAACTCCTTTGCTTATCAATGGAAAAACTTAAGCACCAACTAAAATTAATGACCGGGGTTTAAAAGAAAGAGTAAAATCAGCTCAATAAATTAATGGGCTGGCACTGCATAATAAAGACCCATATCTCAATTAGTTAAGCCAATCATTTACACCCCCTAACACCTTGATAACCCTTATTAGCCTTAAAGATGACTCCAAAAGATAAAACGGATTTATTAGCGCAAGTCCTTAAAGCATCCAAAGGCATTTTGCATCTAGGGGCTCATTATGGTCAAGAAGCTGCGAGTTACGCAAGCCAAAATAAACCCGTGGTTTGGGTTGAAGCAATGCCAGATATCTATAAAAAACTGGCCCAAAATATCGCAGAATACAGCCAACAAAAAGCACTGTGTGCGTTATTGGGTGACGTTAACGGTAAACAAAATACTTTCTATATTTCAAATAATTCTAACGGCGTTTCCTCATCAATCTATGAGTTTGGCAGTTATGCAGCCGGTGATCATTCCTTGTGGCCAGAATTAGGCTTAACAATGATCGATTCTATTACCCTACCCATGCTCCGCCTTGACAGTTTATTAACGGCCAATGCTATTGATGCTGAGCAGTATGATTATTGGATTATTGATCTACAAGGTGCAGAATTACTCGCACTAAAGGGTGCAGGAGAATCCCTCACCAAATGCACGGCGATGTATATTGAAGTGAGTACGGCTGAAGTTTATAAAGGCGGGGTGCTATGGCCAATCTTACAAGATTATCTCTTTAAAAATGGTCTAATTCCACTTTGGCAACCCAGCAATATTCATGATGATATTTTATTTATTCGGGAGACAACATTAGATGCAGCCAAGGCCAAATTTCATTCCACTCCTTACCTAAGACATAATCAAAGACATTTAGAACATCTTGCCAGCTTAGGATTAGCTTTAGCGCATAAATCGGTCTTAGAAATCGGTGCGGGGGTGGGTGATCATTCCACTTTTTATTTAGATCGTGAGTGTTCTGTTTTAATCACCGAGGGGCGCTACGAGAATCTGGCACAATTACAAATACGTTATGTGAATGAACCTAAGGCACGGGTTAAATTTTTAGATGTAGATCAACCGTTTAATTTAGCTCAACAATTTGAGGTAGTTCATTGTTACGGCTTGCTCTATCATTTAAACAATCCCCTTAACGCCATAAAACAACTGGCTGAGCATACAGAAGGCCTGTTAATTCTTGAAACCTGTGTTTCTTACGGAAATGAAGCAGAAATTAATCCAGTTAATGAAGATAATTTAGATGTCACCCAAGCCTTACATGGCTTAGGATGTAGGCCCACTAGACCGTGGATATGGGAACAGTTAACAGCTAATTTTCCTTATGTTTATTCAACAGTGACTCAACCTGCCCATAAAGAATTTCCCTTGCTATGGGACATAACACTCGAAAATACGACACTCACCCGTGCCGTATTTATCGCCTCACGCTTTGATTTAAGCGCCAATAAAAACCTAATACCGTATTTACCGACAAGCCAAGCCAGGTAACTTAATTAAAAGTGTCCAAGTTGCCTTATGAATTCCCGGAGGAAGTAACAAGTTAACCGCTATCTAACAATCTTATTATTTATAAAGTTGGGGGTCTACCGAATTCACTACCCAGCTTTTAATCTAGCAATTTCTTCCGCTACTTTCTTAGCATCCAAAACCGGATCAACGTCATCATCTATATAACGAATAACCAAATTAGAGTCGATAATAAAAGTCCAACGCTTAGCAAAATTCACTACCGGCATTTTTACACCATAAGCTTCTGTCACCTTACCTTCAGCATCTGATAACAAGGTAAAATTTAAACGATGTTTCTCATGAAACGCTTGTAAATCTTTAACCTCATCGGTACTAATGCCATACACCTCAGCATTTTGGTTACGTATTAAATTAACCCCATCTCGATAAGCACAGGCTTGTGTGGTGCAACCTGGGGTTCCGGCTTTGGGATAAAAATATAAAACCGTCCACCCTTTCTCTTTTCTATCCGCTAAATTAAGGCTACTACCGTCTTGGGCTTTTAACTCAAATTGCGGAGCAACTTGACCGACGGATAATTTTTCAGCTTTAACCGACATAGTGGGTAATAAAGCCAAGCAGAACATCAGCGTTTTTAATAAAGATTTTTGTTTTTCCATTTTAACCTTCCGTTTAAAGAATGTGAATATCTGTACTATATATCTGCAAGAGGTGCACTCGTCAAACCTAGTTTTAATACTTGGCCTGTTAACAAGATGAATTAATAGCTGTTGATTTGCTTTTATCCCAAGACCTGTTAAATATTAAATTTAAACAAGAATTCTTTATAGCTGATACGAATTGGAGTAAAAAATGTTAAAAAAATTTGACTCAAACACGTTAAAAAACATCAAATTAACCTTATTAGTCATCGCAGGTATTATGGCATGGCTTGCCTTTCAATTATTTCCAGAATATTGATCAGCCCTTAAGGCCGTTAAATAGAGACAAAAAAACACCTCTATTTAGGCTATTGCATTTATAAAAACGCACTAACCTTAGCATCAACTAGTCGCAGTATTTAGCTGTTCGATGATCATTTATTCTTAAACCTAAAGATATAGGTTAATTAATTTTTCCGCACTTAAATAAAGAGTGTGTTGGGATGCCTAGAATAATGGTTTCAAACTCGAATAGGTAATCAGGCGCCACATAATGAATGCCCTCTGTAGAGTCTATTATAATAATGACTCTACTCTAAACAATGACTCCATTCTAAACACTATAACTATGGCTACCACTATGCCCTCTAAGAAGCGAATTGAACTTAATAAAACGCTCACAGGTATTCGCGGACTCGATGAGATCACTAATGGTGGCTTACCGCAAGGTCGATGTACCCTACTAACAGGTGGTCCTGGTTGCGGAAAAACGGTACTGGCTTTACAAATTTTGGTTGATGGTGCCAAAAATGGTGAGGCGGGTATTTTTGTCGCCTTTGAAGAAGATGCTAAGCGTATTGTAACCAATGCGGCTACTTTTGGCTGGGATTTGCCTGATCTAGAAAATAAAGAGTTGTTTTTCTTAGACGGTAAACCGCGTCCAGAAGATATTTGGGCCGGTGATTTTGATCTAACCGGACTGCTCGCAATGCTTAAAGCTAAGTCAGATCAAATCAGCGCTAAACGGATCGTGTTTGATTCTATCGATGTGCTGCTGTCGCTACTCGATAATCCTAAGGCTGAGCGCCGTGAGTTATTTAGACTCAACGACTGGCTAGTAAGTAATAACATGACCGGCATTGTCACCTGCAAAAACAATGATTCAGGCTTGTCCGGACTCGATTATAAAGATTTCATGCAATACATGGTTGATTGCGTCATTCAACTGACGCATGAAATGGAAGATAGGGTCGCGCACCGCTCACTCCGGGTTGTTAAATACCGTGGCTCTGGTTTTTATTCGGGTGAAGTGACCTTATTGTTGGGTGAAAAAGGCGCTGAGATCATCGCCTTTCCGGAAAAGTCGGAAGATCAACTTGCCACCAGCGCTCGTGTTTCCTCGGGTGTGCCTCGCCTAGATAGTATGTTAGGTGGTGGTTATTATAGAGGCTCGGCGATATTATTAAGCGGCGCCCCTGGCACATCAAAATCGACTTTGTGCGGTATCTTTATGAGCGCGGCTTGTGAGCGCGGTGAACGCTGCCTGTATGTCAGTTTTGATGAATCCGTTAGTGAAATTGTCCGTAACTTGATGTCCGTTAACATTGACTTAATAAAGCATGTCCAAAGTGGGTTACTGCATATTGAATCTATACGCAGTAGTTTAGCGGGCACCGAAGAGCAGGTCGGAAACTTGCGCAAGTTGATTGAATTATACCAGCCGCAATGTTTTGTCATTGACCCACTCTCTGCCATTGTTCATAGCGAAGGTGATAGTCGTAGACGCATGCCTGAAAAAATATTAACCCTAACTAAATCAAATGGCATTACCTTACTCTGTACCAGTTTACTGGGTAATGGCGGTGACTCACTAAATGAAGAAACGGGCATTCAAATTTCAGCGGTAGCAGACACCTGGATTCATATCAGTTATTCGATACTGGGTGGCGAACGTAATCGAGCCTTATCGATTATCAAGTCACGAGGTAGTGAGCATTCCAATCAAGTGCGTGAACTGATTATAGATGCCCAAGGTATTACGCTAGCAGATGTTTATCAATCGAATGGCGAAGTACTCATGGGCACCGCCAGATGGCAAAAAGAACAAGCTGAAATAGCGGCCGAACAATTACTGTTGGCCAATGTTGAGTATAAACGCCGAGTGATCGAACTTGCCCAAAATGAAGTGAATGCTCGCGTTGAGATTTTGCAGGTGGATTTAGCTGTCAAGCAGAAAGAGTTAGAATTATTATTGGCTACCGAAGCCACGCGCCTTGGCCATATAGATACGACTCGTGATGAGTTATGGAGTAAACGTTCTGGTGATGATAGTCAACCTTCAATGCCCCACGGTCAATGAATACGTTAAATATAAGACCAAAACAGAATGAGGTGTTCAATATTTCAAGCCACGTATTCCATTTATATATTGCGGGTGAGTCAGCCAACTCTGTACTAGCTCAACGTAATATAAAAGTATTTTGTGATAATCATTACGGCAATGATTATCAACTTAAGCTAATTGATGTGTTGTTATCTCCAGAGCAAGCCTGGAACGATGGCGTGACGGCAACGCCTATGCTATTGCGAATATCGCCACTACCCCAGGTCAAGATGATGGGTAATTTGAGCGATAAAGAACAACTTAGCAATGTACTGATATGATCCCAATAGATAAAAAGATTCTGCAAGCAGTCAGTAACTTAGAACTCATTAGTGACGACCTAAAGGATTCTGGTATTGACGCCATATTAACGTCTTATGGTCCTTTGTTAGTGGGAGATGCGCGTTTTAGCGTGCCTTTTTCGGAAGCACGCTATCGCTCGCTCATTAATCGGTTGGGCATAGTGGTGCTAGAACTAACCGTCACAGGCAAGATTATCTATTGCAACGAAATCACGAGTCAACTCACTGGCATTCCTGTTCAAAATCTACTGGATAGTAGTTGCTTTGAAGTTATCAAACCCTTTGATTTTAATACTAGTGATCAGCTATGCGTTGACTTTATTAATAACAGTGAGTTAATTGATTATCAAACCAAACTAGTCAGTGTGGATGGAAATAATAAAATTATTTCTTGGAATACCTTTGATATTTTTGATTGTGATCATCAACTCGAACGGATCGTTTATTTCGGCATAGATATTTCTGAACAAAAGCTATCCGAACAGAATTTAGCGATTGCGGGGATTGCCTTCGAAACAAACTTACCGATGACCATCTGTGCTGTTGATGGCACGATACTTCGAGTCAATGCGGCTTTCACTAAACTCACTGGCTATGAAGAAATAGAAGTGATTGGCCAGGATTGTAACATGCTAGACTCGCCTGCCAATACGATTGAGTTTTATAACTTATTTAAAAAAACCATTAAAGACACCGGAGAGTGGGCTGGCGAACTCTGGAGCCAACGTAAAAATGGTGATGTATATCAAGAATATCTCACGGTTAGTGCTGTAAAAAATACTCATGGCTACATTACGCATTATGTGAGTACCTATCAGGACATTAGCCTGTTTAATGTTTATAAACTTGGTTTAATAGAAGCTAAAGAAAAAGCAGAGCGTTTTTCAACCCTAAAATCGCAATTCATAGCCAGTATGTCGCATGAGATTCGCACGCCTATGACCGCTATCATCGGTTTTTCTGAGCTAGCGTTGTATCAAGATATGTCTGCAAAAGTTAAGGGTTATGTCGAAAAAATCAATATCGCTGCTACTAGCCTACTAGGTATATTGGAAGACATCCTTAATTTTACGAAGCTAGAAGCCGGTTGTGTGAGCATTGAGGCGATCCCCTTTAATATTCTGGATCTGCTAGGTTTTATTAACACACTTTTTTCTGGCTCAGCACAACAAAAAGGACTGACGTTCACGATTACACGTGATAACCTTCTCCCTTATGAATTGGTAGGCGATAAACTCAGGTTGCAACAAGTACTGATTAATTTAGTCGGTAATGCAGTTAAATTTACCTCGCAAGGTGACGTCAAGCTAAACGTAACCCTGCAAGTGTTAACTCCCTTACACGTACAGATATTATTTTCGGTGAGCGATACCGGCATTGGTATTTCCCTTGCGGATCAACATAAGTTATTTATAGAATTTAGTCAAGTGGATGGCTCTATTTCTAGGCAATATGGTGGCACTGGCTTAGGTTTGGTCATTAGTAAGGAATTAGTAACGCTGATGGGGGGTGAAATCTCTGTTGTTAGTGACATTGGTCAAGGCAGTACATTTAGCTTTTCTTTACAATTTCCTCTCATTAATAACGCTATAGGGTACACGGATAACTTAACTGAGAGCACCGAGACAACGCACAAAAAATTAGATTCAACGATGTTTAAAGGCCGTCGAATTTTGGTGGTAGACGATAATCAGGCGACTCAACTGTTACTCCATGAATATCTGAATGAATTAGGGGCTGAAATTGTAAGTGCTGATAACGGTTTGGAGGCAATGGAGCACTTAGAGTTACAGCATTTTGATGCCGTGTTAATGGATATTCATATGCCCATCGTGAATGGTCTTGAAGCCACTAGGCTGATACAACGGCAAAGAAGGTTTGCAGAACTACCGATCATTGCTCTAAGCGCTGGCGTAACTGAAGAAGAACGTAATAATTGCATGAATGCTGGCATGACTGATTTTATCTGCAAGCCTATAAACATAAATGACTTATGTCGTTCACTTACGTTATGGCTAAAGCCACGCGTCTGAAATCTGCCATTTGTTTTTCTTATAGCAGCCATTTTACGACGCCCTTGGGCCTTATTTGTGCCAAGGAGCCTTAAAACACTTCAATTAGAAAACTATCACTTAACGTGGATTGATGCTTACTGTAACTTAAGACTGATTAAACACAGTGGTATTAATATTAATTAGAAGGTTACGGTAATTGCATTTTAACTGTATTATGGTACCGAGAAGAGGATTTGAACCTCCACGAGCTTACGCTCACTAGCACCTGAAGCTAGCGTGTCTACCAATTCCACCATCCCGGCTTAGATTCTCAAATAGCTAAAATTACTGCCTATTTGTGCTTTTATGACTTAGTCGTTTTTATTGCTTACGCACTAAAACCCTAACTAGGTTCTAAGTATACAGTGGATGTGACATCGTGACAACTGCATGACAAATTTGTAGTCATTTAAAATTATTTTCGCATTTTCCTTTCCTTTTGAAAAATATAGTCTACTTTCATAAGTAAGACTTCATATTTTGTCATCATAAGGATGCACTTATGCCAACCCAAACATCACCGCGCTCTTTGTTTTGGCAACATTATTCTTTTCATTCCAAAACTGTGCTAAGTATTGATATTAGTTCAGTCGCTGTAAAAATGATCGTTTTAAGCAAACAAGGACTCGACTACTGCGTTGAAGACTTTGCCATTGAGCCTTTTCCAGAAGGTCTCTTGTTAAGTAATCACAGCACCAACCTACAGATTATCGCGGATACCATCAAACTCGCTTTAGCACAACTTCATTCAAAACATAAATCAGCCTGTGTGGCCATTTTGAGTTCTGCGGCCATTACTAAACCAATGAGTTTAGCCATTACCCTTACTGCCAATGAAATAGAAGAACACATCTTAAGCGCCGCTCTGGACTATATGCCCTATTCGCTAAATGAAATTAATTTTGATTTTGAAGTACTCTCGCCTAATCCAAACACACCAATGCTTACTGATATTTTGTTTGTAGCGTCTAAAAGAGAAAACATAGATGATCGAGTTGAGGTATTAACTCAAGCAGGTTTAAAGACGATACTCGTTGATGTTGAAGCCTTTACGATGGAAGACGCCTGCTTACTGTTAGGGGAGTTTTCTACGCAATTATTACCGAAGCAAACGGTTGCGATTGCTGATATAGGCTCCACGATAACCACCTTTACTGTTTTAGATAACGGCCAATTCTTATATACCCATGAGCAAGAGTTTGGCGGACAATCGCTGATTGATGAACACCAAAAACGCCTAGGTATTTCTTATACAAAAGCGTATCAACAACGCTATCAGGTCGATGTAGACGCTGATTACAATAGTGATAAGGTGCTGATGCAGTTTAAAGAAACCATGCTGCAACAAATTAAACGCTCCATACAGTTTTTTATGTCATCCAACACCCCTCAACCCATTGACAGTCTCGTATTAGCAGGCGGGTGTGCGTCCATTGCAGGCATTGATCAATTAATCACCGAGGCTTTATCTATTCCGGTTTTTGTGGCCAATCCTTTTGTAAATATGCGCCTATCGCCTACACTTAATACGCCACAATTAATGCATCTTGCGCCGGCTATGATGGTCGCTTGCGGCTTAGCCATGAGGGGTTTTAAGATATGACTCGCATTAATTTATTACCTTGGCGTGAAACCCAACAGATTCAAAAACAAACTCACTTTGTCTTATCACTGTTCGCCGCGCTATTAACCGCTTTGTTAAGCATTCTACTGGCTCACTTTTATATTCAAGAGCTAGCAACCCATCAAGCCAAAATCAATACGCAGTTAAGTACCGTCATAACTCAATTAAATGCTGATCTTGTTAACCTAACAAAAACCAAACAACACTCGCAACAGTTAAGCTCTCAAATTGCACTGTTTGTGCACATACACGCCAGTCGTCCTGAATGGGTGAGTTTATTAAATACCATTCCGCTATTAATGCCTCAAGGCATTTATTTAACCCGTCTGACCCAGCAGACCCAAGAACTGACCTTTGAAGGTAAAGCCCAAGCCAATGCTCAAGTGTCTATTTTTATGCAAGCGCTTGAAAGCTCTGCTTACTTACAGAAGCCTAAATTAAGAGTCATTGAATTAATCGACAAACAAGCACAAGGACCTCAAGAAGATCATTTGTTGAGTGATTTTATCTTAACAGCTCAGCAAAAAAATGTAGGCCCCCCCACTAATAAGTCTCCCCTTAAATGAACGCCTCAAGAATTGATTGGACTATTTCAAAAGCCGGGTCGTGGCCCTTATCGATTAAAACCGTTGCGATGATCAGTTGTTATGGACTAGTGTTAAGCACGGGCTATTATTTTGATACCTTAAGCCAGTTAACAATATTAGATGAAAGAAAAACCTCCGAACTTACCTTAAAAAAAGATATTGCGTTTAAACAAACCCAACTGTCGCAGAGTCCAGACATAAAAGCGCACGCGCTATACCTTGAAAATCAGTTAAGCAACTTACTTAAAGATCTGCCTTCAAAAGAAGAAATGGCTAATCTGCTCATCGATATTTCAAAAACAGGTACGCTTAACGGTTTAAAATTTACTTTATTTAAACCAGAAGCACCACTTAGCCAAGATTTTTATATGGAACAACCTGTTACGATTAAAGTGATAGGGCAATATCAAACCTTGGGACACTTTATCAGTGGGTTAGCGTCTCTGCCTCGAATCGTTACCTTGCATGATCTAACAATGACCTCTTTATCGGTCAGTGGTGAAATACTGATGACAGCAACGGTCAAGACTTATTACGAAAATACCGATCAATATAAACTGGCAGTCCCTCAATTGGCCCTTTCTGCTCAGCCTCAAGCCACGACAGTGATTTTTAACACGAAGGATTTACGCAATCCTTTTATACCCTATATGCAAGACACTTTTCAACTGGATAAAGCTCTTAAATATCATTTACAACCTGACTCAACACGCCCTAAAGAACTTTTAGAGGCTTTCGCTTTGACGGATTTAAACATGGTGGGCACGATCACAATGAACTCAATGATGTGGGCGCTGATCAAAACAGAAGAAAATATGATATATCGCGTGAAGGTAGGTGATTATTTGGGTCAGCATGATGGCAAAATTACCCAAATAAATAATCAGGGCCTTGAGCTAAATGAAATCATCCCCTATGAAACGGGCTTATGGCAAAAACAACTAACGACCTTAATGTTATCCAAATGATTATTACGAAACACATTAGGTGGTTGCACCTTACCCTGTTCATTAGCTGGCTTTTATCTCTGCAAAGCGGCTTTATTTTAGCGGACAACACGGCTAAAAAAGCGCTGTTTAAGCCCCTAACGAAGCCCGATAAAAGTCTTTTAAAAAATCAGCTTCAATATACGGGTGAGCATTTATCTTTAAATTTTCAGGACATCGAAATCCGCAATGTTATTTCTCTGATTGCTGAGTTTACCCAGCAAAATATCGTTGCGGGTGATGATATAACAGGAACCATTACGTTACGGCTTAATGATGTGCCTTGGGATGAAGCGCTCGACTTTATTATGATGACTCAAGGCCTTGAGAAATTTCAATCTGGATCAGTCACGTTAATTGCCCCGATCGGTAAAATTAAAGAATATAAGGAACAACAAGAAGAAACGGCCGCTGTGATTGAACAATTAGAACCTTTAGAGACTCGCCATATTAAAATCAATTATGCTCGGGCTGAGAATTTTAGAAATTTATTAAATGGGCTGGATGCGGGACAATTTGGCAGTTGTGGGATTAAATCAACGACCAATACAAACACCCCTAATCCCTACTCTGCCAATAGTGCTTTTAATACGCCGAGTCTCAATAATCCAAGCCTAACTAATTCTACACTCCCCAAAATATCCAAAAATGATACCTTTAAAATCTTATCGGCACGAGGTTCGGCCGTGGTTGATGCCAGAACCAATACGCTTATTATTCGTGAAACCCAAAAAAGATTAGCCGAAGCAGCCCAATTAATTCAAAAATTAGATGTGCCGGTTCGTCAAGTAATGATTGAATCCAGAATTGTGATTGCCAGCCATACCTTTGCAAAGCAATTAGGCGTCAGATTTGGCGTGGCAGGAACGAATGCCGCCTTTGGCAATAGTTCGGGTGCCATAGGCTCTGTTAATAGCGTAGGTGGTACCACAGGCAGTATTAATGGCACGGCTGTTCTGAATGATGCGTTAGTTGACCTTGCAGCAACGAATCCTTATGGGCAATTAGGTATGACTTTAGCAAAAGGCGCAGATTATGTGCTGAATCTTGAACTGTCTGCTTTACAAGACCAAGGTAAAGGTGAAATTGTTTCTAATCCGAGAGTAATGACGACCGACCGCTGTAATGCTAAAATAAAACAAGGCACGCAAGAACCGTATCAATCCGGCTCAACAGCGACCACCCCGGCTAATATTCAATTTATTGATGCTTTATTAGAATTAGATGTGTTGCCCCAAATAACGCCCAGCGGCAGTATTTCTATGACTCTCATTATCAGTAAAAATGAACCTAACTATACGTTACAGAAAAAAGACCAACCGCCACCTCTCACTAAACGAGAGGTTGAAACGACGGTGCAAGTCATGGATGGGGAAACCGTGGTGTTAGGCGGTGTTTTTGAGAATTCTAAAACCAGCATCATTAATTTAGTGCCTTTTTTGGGTGAACTACCTGTTATAGGATTTTTATTTAAACGCACAATCACTACGGATGATAAAAAAGAATTATTAATTTTTATTACCCCAAAGATCATTAAAGATAACGCTGCAAGTAATTGATAGTTTCTAGTTGAGTCAAAAACGGGCATAATCTCCCCAAATTTTATAAATTAAACTTTATAATAGGACTATTTTAAAGTTAAGTAGTCACATATTTCTAAAACGATAACACGAATTAGGTTATCATTTTTTTATAGCCCCCTTTAACGGGACGTTTTAAACCCTCACGGTATTTTGATGACAAGATCAGAGAACATATATTTAGTTGGCCTTATGGGTGCCGGCAAAACAACGATTGGCCGACAATTGGCAAAATCGTTAGCGGTTCCTTTTTACGATAGTGACAAGGCCATTGAAGAAAGTACTGGAGTTGATATTCCTACTATTTTTGAATTTGAAGGCGAAGAAGGCTTTAGAGATCGTGAACAAAAAATGTTGCAGCAATTAACCAAATTAGACGGTATTGTGTTGGCAACCGGCGGCGGTGCGATCTTACGAGAAGAAAACCGTCAACTCTTAAAGCAAAATGGCTTTATTGTGTATTTGCAATGCTCTGTGGAACGTATTTTAGAAAGAACCCGTAGAGACACGCAAAGACCGTTATTAAAAACAGACAATCCTAAAGCGCGGATTGAGACTTTATTTGCAGAACGCGAACATCTTTATTTATCTGCTGCCGACTTTATTATTGATACCGGTGTGATGCAAAGCAAAGTGGTCGTCAGTCATATCCTTGAAGAATATAAATCAGCTAATCGTTAATAGTCATGAACACTTTATTAGTCGAGTTGGGCGATAGAAGTTACCCAATTTATATTGGGGCGGGTTTATTAAATCAGCCTGAGTTATATACCCGCTGTATTAAAGCAAAACAGGTTGTTGTTATCACCAATGAGACAATTGCGCCGTTATATTTAAATAAAGTTTTAAACAGTTTAGGCAATTTTACCGTTGAGACCGTCATCTTACCGGATGGTGAACAATTTAAAACTTTAGAATACGTCACGCAAATTTTTGATACGTTGTTGTCTCATAAATTTAGCCGTAATGCCACACTCATTGCTTTAGGCGGGGGTGTGATTGGCGATATGGGGGGATTTGCGGCGGCCTGTTATCAACGCGGCATTGCTTTTATTCAAATACCAACGACGTTATTAGCTCAAGTAGATTCTTCTGTGGGCGGTAAAACAGGGGTCAATCATCCTTTAGGTAAAAATATGATTGGGGCTTTTTATCAGCCTCAATGTGTGATTGCGGATGCCGATGTTTTAGATACCTTAGATGATCGACAACTGGCGGCAGGACTCGCTGAAGTGATTAAATACGGTTTAATCCGAGATAAAATCTTTTTTGAGTGGCTTGAAACTAATATTGATCGGTTATTAACCAGAGATAAAGTCGCTTTAGCGTATGCTATTGAACAATCGTGTCTTAATAAAGCGCAAGTTGTGTCTGAAGATGAAACCGAAACCGGTGTTAGAGCAACGCTTAATTTAGGCCACACGTTTGGTCATGCCATTGAAACCGGCTCAGGGTATGGTACCTATCTTCATGGTGAAGCCGTTGCAATTGGTACCTGTCAAGCGGCTGATTTATCCAGACGAAAAGGCTGGTTAACAGACGCGGATGTAGAGCGTATCATTAACCTATTTAAACGCTGTCATCTGCCTACAACCCCGCCTGACAACCTCAATTCAGATCGTTTTCTAGAGTTAATGGCCGTTGATAAGAAAAATGTTAATGGTCAAATTCGTTTGATTTTACTACATTCAATTGGTGTCGCTACTTTACCTATTGATATTGATAAAAACTTATTACTGGAGACGCTCAATACGTATGGCAGGATTTGATACCTTAACGGATATAAGACTTCCTCTGGGTTATCAAAAAAATAAAGTTTTACAATCCCTGATAACTCAAGAGATCACTCAAAAACTTGACTTAGTGCTGCACTTACTCACTAATTCAAAAAAAGAACTGATTATCTGTGGCCCTGAAGGTATTGGTAAATCTACTTTGCTCACGCTCTTACAAACCAATAATACGGAGTCTTGGTTGTATTGCCTGGTTCAGGGTAATAAAAACTTATCGCTAGAAAAAATTCAAGACCGCTTAAGTCGCACTATCAGCCCAAGTAAAATCAATACCCGCGCTCAAGATCTAATTATTGGTTTTTATCAACTAGAAAAAACAAATAAAAAGATCATTCTCATTATTGACGATGCTGATTATTTAGAGCCCGATCTTATTAATATCCTAATTGATTATGCCACTAATAATCCCTTACTGAGAATTATCTTTGTGTTAACCAGTGAAGGTTTAGCGCTTAAAAATGATTCTGATGAAACCATTCAAGATTGTCATTTAATTGAACTTCAGCCTTTCACAAAAGCACAATGTGGTCGTTTTTTAGAATTTTTAGCCTCCTCTCACCAGGTTAGGGTTGGTTTAAATGAAATTAACGAAGATCTGATAGAGGCTATTTATTTAAAAACGCAAGGCATACCGGGTAATATTATCTCGAACCTACCAGCCATAGAAAGGTTTAAATATAGAAACAATTCACTTAGAATACTGGTTGTTGGTGTCATATTATTAATTTTTTTGGCACTGGCCACGCAATGGTTAAGTGCTTCAAAACAGGATCGCACTACTTTATTAAAATCATTATCGGTTATAGAGACGTCTATTGATTCATCAAGCACGACACCGCCTGCTTCAGACCTCAATGTACCCAAGCCATAACAGGGCATTCACGCATCTTTACTTATTTAAACCCTTCAACTTTACTATTTAAATACCAATGACTGCTTTAAAAAACGACATCTTTATCAGAGCTCTTTTAAAACAACCTATTGATCGCACCCCTGTGTGGATGATGAGACAAGCAGGCCGCTATTTACCAGAATACCGACAAGTAAGAGAGCAAGCCGGCAGTTTTTTAAACTTATGTACCAATCCTGAGTTAGCCTGTGAAGTTACCTTACAACCTTTACGCCGCTTCGATTTTGATGCCGCTATTTTATTCTCTGATATTTTAACCATTCCAGATGCCATGGGTTTAGGTCTTTACTTTACCGAAGGCGAAGGTCCAAAGTTTAAAAATCCGATTACAACAGCGGCCGATATTCATAAACTGCCTATTCCTGATCCACACACAGACTTACGTTATGTGGTGGATGCGGTGAGTTTAATTAGAAAAACGTTACAAGGCAGTGTGCCTTTAATTGGTTTTTCTGGAAGCCCTTGGACCTTGGCGACGTATATGGTTGAAGGCGGCAGCAGTAAAAGCTTCCAAAAAATTAAAAGCTTGATGTATGAACAACCCAAATTGTTGCACATTATGTTGGATAAGTTGGCGCAATCCGTCGCGACTTATTTAAATGCACAAATTGAAGCGGGCGCTCAAGCGGTTATGCTGTTTGATACATGGGGAGGTATGTTGACCTCTGAAGACTATATTGAGTTTTCTTTATATTACGCCAAGCAAGTCAGAGCCTTATTAAAAACGAATGTCGATGGCCAGCAAATTCCGACTATTTTATTCACCAAAGGCGGCGGTCTATGGTTGGAAACAATGGCTGATTCCGGCTATGATGCCTTGGGCTTAGATTGGCAAACCGATATTCAAATTGCCCGTGCCCGTGTTGGTGATAAAGTGGCCTTACAAGGCAATATGGACCCGGTTTCTCTTTATGCGCCACCTGAAGTGATTGTGGAAAAAGTAAAATCTGTATTACACAAATACGGTCAAGGTTCAGGCCATGTGTTTAACCTTGGACACGGTATATTACCCGACATTAATCCTGATCATGTTAAAGCGATGGTGGATGCGGTTCATACCTTTAGTCCGACTTATCATTCATCCAACTAAACCTAAGGTGTCTTATGAAGCAATTAAGAAGTCTATTGACGATGAGTTTACTGGCCTTAACGATAGGCCAGGCAGACGCCACTGAAACCCCTAAACCGATTGATATTGTGGTCTATAGAAGTTCTAGTTGTGAATGTTGCGGCAGATGGTTGGAACATTTACAACAAAACAACTTTAAAATCAAAGAAATTGTGACTGACAATGTTCAAGAGATTAAAGATAAATACGGTATCACTGAGCCGTTGGCTTCGTGTCACACGGGCATTGTTGAGGGTTACGTAGTCGAAGGACACGTTCCAGCGAATGACATTATGAAACTTTTACAAACCAAACCTAAAGTAGCCGGTTTAACCGTGCCTGGTATGCCCAGAGGAACACCGGGTATGGAAATGGGCGGTAAAAAAGATCCTTATCAAGTGATCAGTTTTGATGCACAAAAAAATGTAGCGGTATTTAATAGCTACGAGTAATCAGCGATATAAAGCAGGGTTATTGATCAAGTGGCTTTAGCTTAGTTTAAGCTAAAGCCACTTGAACTCATTTTATTTAGTGACTTCTTCTGTAAACACGCCAAAATCCATAATGCGTTGATAACGATTGGTTAACAATTGATCAATATCTTGACGCTTTAATTCAGCTAAGTGACGTTTTAGCGCTTCTTTTAAATTTAAGCTAATGGCCTCAAAGTCACGATGACCACCACCCAGTGGCTCTCTTACAACCTCATCCAAAAAGCCTTGCTCACGAATACGATCTGAGGTGATACCCATCGCTTCTGCGGCTAATTGGGCCTTATCTTGGCTCTTCCATAAAATAGACGCACAACCTTCAGGCGAGATAACTGAATACGTACTGTATTCAAGCATAATTAAACGATCACCAACCCCAATGGCCAAAGCCCCCCCTGATCCACCTTCACCGATAATGGTACAAATAATAGGAGTTTTCAGTTTAGCCATTTCAAATAAGTTTCTGGCAATCGCTTCACTTTGGCCTCGCTCTTCTGCACCAATACCTGGATAAGCACCTGGGGTATCAATTAAACAAATAACCGGTATTTCAAATCGCTCTGCCATCTTCATCATGCGTAAAGCTTTACGATAACCTTCTGGACGTGGCATACCAAAGTTTCGATAAATCTTTTCTTTAGTATCTCGGCCTTTTTGATGACCAATAATCATCACCGGCTGATCATCTAAACGTGCGAGTCCACACACAATAGCCGGATCATCTGCAAAAGTTCTATCACCGTGTAACTCATGAAAATCAGTAAAAATATGCTCAACATAATCTAGCGTATAAGGACGACCTGGATGCCTAGATAATTGAGAAATTTGCCAATCAGAAAGCGAACTAAAAATGGATTCAGTCAATGATTGACTTCTATCTTCTAGTTGCTTTAACGCGCCTGAAATATTTATATCATTATCAAACTCCACATTACGGAGTTCTTTTATTTTCGCTTCTAATTCGGCGATTGGTTGTTCAAAATCGAGAAAATTTAGATCCATGTAGACAACTTAGTATAAACAGTTAGATTAAAGTGTAGATTTTATAGAAATTTAGCAATTATTTCTAAATAATTTCATTTTTTAATCGACTCCTTCAACGTAAGACGTGTTTTTATAGTAAAATCTGCTTTAATTTATATTCAATCCGTCTTCAATTAGACGTCAAAAATCCTCAATTCTCAATATGTTTACAATTACCAAAGAAGTTTATTTTTGTTACGGCCACCGCTTAATGAACCATCAAGGCAAATGCCGTAATTTACATGGCCATAGCGTTAAAGCCTCTATTTCTATCAAACAAGAGCAACTAAACGATCAAGGTATGGTGTGTGATTTTGCAGACATTAGAGACTGTGTAGAAGCGTATATTGACGAATATCTTGATCATAATTTTTTATTACATAAAGATGATCCGATTATTCCAATGTTAACCGCCAATAATGAACGCTTTATGGCTTTAGATGAACACCCTACCGCTGAAGTGCTTAGCAAGATGATTTATCAACATCTAAAACGTTCTGGCTTTAATGTGGCACAAGTGGTGTTATGGGAAACATCAAGTGCCTCTGCTTGTTATCAAGAAAATAACTAAAGCGCATGAGTTTTGTTAATCCGATCAATAAATCTTATTGTCTTGAGATCATCTGTGAATCGAATTATCAAAAACTACTGAGGTTAGTTCCGGATTTATTATCGTTTAAAGAGTCTGCTACGGGTATTGCTCACCATCAATCGAATCTTTATTTAAAAGTATTGGCGTTATCGCCCTATACCATGACCATTGAACTCAGCCATTGCTTTAATACGCCGTCTGATAGCTTCGTTGAACCTGCCCTGCATATTCGTCTTTATCTAGATGCACAAATAGCAGAAGTCTTAAATGATCATAATCGCCCACAGGTCACGCAGGTTTATAAAAACCCAAGCTTAAGCACTGAGATTATGAATTATAAATGGCGTTTAAATTACTTCTTACAAAAATGGCTAGATCATTGCCTTAAAAAACAATATCAGTTTGACCCTAAAAATACTTAACTCTTGAGTCGATTAGCAGGGATGCTAATCGCATAAAACGTTATAAGCTATTGACCGATACACTATCCAAATTAAAAGACTTCTTAACTTTATCAGCATAAGAACTGGCATTGATTTTATTCTTAAAGCCCCCTACCCTCAGTTGATACCAAGCGGTTTTATTAGCATTAAAAGTAATCACTTTAACGGGAATGCCTTGTTGGATCAGTTTTGTGGCTTTTTTTCTTGCCTCTGTTGGGTCTTTAAACGCGATTAAATTAACGGCCCATGCTTTTGATATAGAAATACTTTCTTTTTTAGCTAAAACATGCTCTTTAACCGATGCTTTAGTTTCTTTATGGGCCACCTCAACCGCTATTTTCTTTCGATTAACCTCAACAGCTTTAGTCTTTATTTTTTCCGCCTTGATTGACGTAAAGGTTGCCTGACTGTTTGACTTATGATCTACGGGCAAATCAAAAGTTGTTTCTATAACAGCCGCTTCACGCGCCTTTTTAGGTTTCTCATGCGGATGATCATTTTTAACCCCTCTATTTTCAGTACCAATAACGGGGTTATCTGCTGAAGGATTAACCGATTCAATAGCGATATGACTTCCCCCCTCTATCTGTGACGTTTTTTCGGTAAAAGCACTCACATCTTCTTCAAGAATTGAAGTCAGATCTTTTAACTTAGACACTTGATTGTGTAAATTAAACACGGCAATCCCTAAGCCTATCGCACATAACAAGGCTAACCCACTCACACCTAACGCAATAAAACTTAACCGCTTTAGCTGTTTTATTTGCGTGTCGTCAACATTTATTTGAGCCAAGGTCTTGGTATCGAAACTATCCAACCCAGCATCATTCTGATAATTCAATGCTTCTGCCTGATAATCAACAGATGAATTGACAGGATGATTAGACGTATCTTCCGCTTTAAAAAAAGCGTCTTTTGCTTCTAAGTCGATAGGTACAATAGGTTCTTCTAATGGTTCGGATAAAAAATTGAAGTCAGAAACCATCTCAACGTCTTTATCTATCATTACAGGCACGGACTTCAAGGATGCTTCGTCAAGAGCATTCAGATCAGAAGCATCTTTTAAAGGTGGAAGCTCAAAATTTTCATCGACAAACAACGTGTCTGGCTGAGAGTCTATTATTTCTTTATTTAAAGTAATAGGTGCTTTACGTTCAACAGGTACAGTCTCTTCAACTAAATCTTCAAACTCTTCAATAGGCCCTATGGCAAAATGATCAACATTTTCATGCTCATCTAAAACCTCTATATCTTCTATCGGGCGATGATCTAATAACACTAAGTCATCATCATCGACCTCTTCTTGGGCATTTAAATCCGTCCCCATCAATAAAGTATTAATAGTCGCATCATCATCCCAAGTATTATTTAAAGGTACAGGGGGCAATTCTTGTTGATTTGAGTTAATATCTAAATCAACAATAAAATCATCTTCTGCATTAAAATCATTAAAACGGCTATTCGGATTATGTTTCTGTTTTTTAGTCATATTGAGAATTTATAGCGGAAAGAAAGATTAACCCTAATAATTAAAATAACTACTATGTAATCCGATGAGAAATTTGTCTTTATTTTAATACCAATATATCTTAATGTTCATAAAGTTTTGGAGCTTTTAATGATAAACTTATCAAAAATTAACTTTATTTAATACAATGCAATTAGTCATATCTGTTTTAGGTACCAACTCAACCGATTTTATTGGCGAAATATTACCGATTGTGCGTGACTGCAACTGTAACATTCTCGAAATAAGATCATCACAACTCAGTCAATCGAACGCTGCATACTTGCTTATCCAAGGTAATTGGAACCAAATTGCCAAAGTGGAAAGCACCTTGGAATATGTTCAAAAACGTATTGATATTAAAATACAAACCTTACGTCCTGATCACAAAGACAAAGAACGTACCAAAGATTGTATTCCGTATTCGTTGGAAACCCTCTCTTTAGATAAAAACAGTGTGGTAGAATCGATCACTGCTTTTTTATACGATCGAGAAATTATGATTGAAGAAATTGTGGGTAGTTCTTACCAAGCACCTTACATTCAATCTGCCGTTTTTTCCACTAAGTTTATCGTCTTAGTGCCGCCGCAACTGCCGCTCTTATCCTTAAGAGAAGAGTTTTTAGACTTTTGTGATCAATTAAACATTGATGCTATTCTTGAACCCGTCAAAAGATAATTTTATGATAAGCCATTTAAGCATTGGATCTGTTGTCCCCAACTTTAAAGCCTCGGCCACTGACGATAAAATAATCCAACTCGGCGATTACCAAGGCCAATCCGTTGTACTTTATTTTTATCCAAAAGACAGTACGCCCGGTTGCACGCTTGAAGGCCAAGAGTTTAGAGATTCTATCGAAGCTTTTAGCCAAGCCAATACTGTTATCTTAGGCATTTCTCGAGACAGTGTGCGTTCACACGATAACTTTAAAGCCAAGCAATGCTTTCCTTTTGATTTACTCTCAGACACTGACGAAACCCTTTGCCAATTATTTGATGTTATCAAAATGAAGAATATGTATGGCAAACAAGTGAGAGGCATTGAACGCAGTACTTTTCTTATTAATCCAGAAGGTTTATTAAGTGCCGAATGGAGAAAAGTTAAAGTAAAGGGCCACGTTGCCGAGGTTTTAGCACAGTGCCAGCAACTTGCAGGCTTAGTGTAAACTCAACGCTTACAAGCGCTCATTTAAAAACGCCCTAATACCCGCAATGCCTTGTCCACCCAGTAATTGAGTCTGCTCTAAGTGGTGAGAAGACAAACCGCCCAAGGCATAGACGGGCAAGTTAACTTGAGACACTAACTCAGCAAAGGTTTGCCATCCTAAGGGTTCGGCTTCTGGGTGCGTCTCGGTCGGTAATATCGGCGAGAGCACCACAAAATCAACACCTACAGCTTCTGCGTGTTTTAATTCCGTTAAAGTATGACAGGAAGCGGATACCCAATAAGGCGCCTCGTTAAACCCTAGTTCTTTACCTTGTGGACGTTGCGTCATCGCCATCAAGTCTCGACTGGTTAAGTGAATACCATTAACAGCAATCGCTTGCGCATTAATAACCGCCGAATTAACCAATAACATCACCTTATGTTGCTGACATAAAGGCTTAGCCCACCTTAAAAACTCATGCAAATCAGGCTCAGAAATGCTTTTTAAGCGCAACTGAATGAGTTTAACACCCCTATCCACCAATAACCTCAAACGACTCTCTAATAAGGCATTTTCTGCGTCATTTAAAATCGCATAATAATTCGGTAATTGAGCCGCCATAACAATCGACTGATTAGCGGCAGGAAAGGTATAGCGCGTTAACTCCACAGGCTTAACCCATTTAAGAGGCTGATTAACGTGGCTCTTAGCGCCCCCTAAAAATTCCGTCACTTCATAAACATGTAATTGCACTGAAATATCAGGATAATCGTGCTTAATGGTCAACAATGAATGCGCTGAAATAACTGTAATCCCGAGCTCTTCTTTAAGCTCACGCCGTAAGGCCTGTTCCACCGTTTCCGCCGGCTCAACCTTTCCACCCGGAAACTCCCAAAGCCCACCTTGATGCAGTGACTGACTGCGCAAGGAGATTAAGACTTCCCCTTGCGTATTCTTAACCACGCCCACAGCGACTTGAAGAGGTGATGGCTTATTCACGGCTTAGAAAATTTGAAAACATTAATCAGAGTCGTTGGTTTACGTTCTATACTCTGCATTAATTTTTACATAATCATAAGATAAATCACAGGTTAACACTTCTTGAGCGGCTGTTCCTCGACCCAACTTTACAGTCACGGTAATTTCTTCTCTATCCATGACGGCTTGCCCTGCCTCCTCAGTATAATCCTCAGCACGACCTCCGTTTCTAACGATGCAAACATCATCCAAGAAAATCTGCACCTGCTCAAGCACCATATTTTCGACACCCGAGCGCCCAACCGCCGCAAGAATACGACCCCAATTAGGATCACTGGCAAAGAAAGCGGTTTTAACTAGCGGTGAGTGAGCAATGGTTTTACCCACGCGAACGGCTTCTTCATCGTGTAAAGCCTCTTTGACTTTTATACGCATCAATTTAGTGGCGCCTTCTCCATCACGCACAATCGCTTCAGCTAATTGTTTACACACGCTCATGACAGCATCCGCAAAAATTGTATAATTGTCAGTGCCTGCTACAATTTCAGGGGCGGCAGAACAAGCACTCGCAATTAAGATACAAGCATCATTAGTTGAGGTATCGCCATCTACGGTAATGCGATTAAACGACTGCTCAACCGCCGCCGCCAAACAGTCCTGCAACAAAGCTTGATTAATTTTAGCATCGGTTGCCATAAACCCGAGCATAGTCGCCATATTAGGCTGAATCATACCGGCACCTTTAGAGATGCCATTAATGGTAATCGATTCACCCGCTACGGTAATGACTTTAGAAACCCCTTTAGGAAAAGTATCGGTGGTCATAATCGCGTAAGCTGCCTTACCCCAATGGTTGATAGCTAAATCTTTAACTACTTTCGGTAATACAGCGGTTATTTTAGCCACGGGTAGAGGCTGACCGATCACTCCGGTCGAAAAGGGTAAGACTTGATTCTCTTTTCCGCCAACGACTTTAGCCAACTCAGCACACGATAAGAGTGCATCCTGCATACCTTGTTCGCCTGTTCCGGCATTTGCATTACCCGAGTTAATTAATAACCAACGCGGTTGATGAGCCAAATTTGCCTTGGCAACATGTACAGGTGCCGCGCAAAAAGCATTCTGCGTAAATACACCGGCACACGTCGCCTGTTCGGACATTTGAATGACCAAGATGTCATCTTTTACCGTTTGCTTAATACCTGCACAGGCTGTGCCCAGCGTTATTCCAGCGACATCGTTCATGATTGGAAAATCGCACTGTCCTACCGCCATCGTTTAACCCTCTTTTTGTTTAAAAAATAATGTAATAGTCTTAATCTTCCTGACTCTTCTTTCCATGCGTCTAAGCTGTTTATTTAATTTATCTAAGACCTGTGGTTGTGTACTCACGGTATAAGGTAAGATTAATTCTAATTCAATCAAGCCATTTAAATAATGAATCCTAAAATCAATAATCGACTCTTTAAAATCAACCAGATATTGATCTAATAAACTTCTTACATCAGCCCGAATTAAGGGCTTTTGTTTGCAAAATAAGCCTTCATCATCTTCTGGATCAACATGCACTAAGACATCCATCACATCATCAAAACGACTAATTAATTCGTCTCTTACCGTATCGCCAATAGTATGCCCTTCAGAAACCGTAATACGCGGATCAACCACAATATGCGCATCAATTAAGGCATCCTCGCCCATTTGTCGTGTCCGTAATAAGTGAATCCCTTCCACACCATCAATGGTCATAATAGCCTTTCGGATTTCAGAAACTAATTTAGGCGGTAATGAAGTATCAACCAATTCTTTAATACTTTCAAAAATCAGATTTAAACCGATTTTTGCGACCATTAAAGCGACCACAATCGCAGCAATGGCATCCGCTAAAGGATAACCTAGCATCACCGCGCCAATACCGACCAACACCACTAAAGATGAAATGGCATCACTGCGTTGATGCCAAGCATTGGCCAACAATAATTTAGAGCGCGTCTTTTTAGCGATCCGTTTAGTGTAATGATAGAGCCACTCATTAATTAAAATAGAAAGTGCTGCAATCGCTATCCCAAAGATATTAGGTACCGGCAAATGCTCGGGATTTGCCATTCGATTCATGACAGACCAGGTAATCCCCCCGCCAATCAATACTAAACTAACTCCTAAAATAACAGTGGCGATCGTTTCAAAACGACGATGTCCGTAGGGATGTTCGTAATCTGCTTCTCGACTGCCTAATCTAACCGCAACGATAACGAGTAAATCACTTAACAAATCAGATAAGGAATGAATCCCATCAGCAATTAAAGCCGCAGACTGCACCCAAAAACCAAAGCCAATTTTGATCAGCGTCTGACACACATTAACCGCAGCACCTACATAACTAGCTCGAGCTTTAAGTTTATGGATTTTCGCTGTATCAAGGACTTCAGTCATTACTCACCTACTTCAAGAACAATAATATATTCATGATCACACGAATGGGTTTCAAGCACTTTATGACCATTAATACGACACCAGGCGGGAATATCATGCATCACCCCAGGGTCTGTACAAATCACTTCCAACTGATCACCAGGTTTAAGTAGTTTTACTTTATCCTGAGTTCGAATCACCGGTAAAGGACAGAGTAACCGCCGAGCATTTAAAGTTTCTTTTAGTGCCATAGGAATGTTCTTAAACGTGCCAGTCATTACTTATTTCGTCTGTTCTTAACGGCTTAACCTGAAGAACTCTTTCTGAACCCTCTTGATCTGTTACCGTAATATCGACCTGCTCTGCTTCACGACCTTGTCCATAACGCCCGACAATTTGAGCCGCTAAATATAAATCTTCGGCAGACACGACACCATCAATTAACGCTAATGGTCCAGGATGACTTGAACAGTGCATACTGGTAAATTCTTTTTTATAGCCTTGCAAGAAGCGTCCTTCACCTTCTTCTCTGGCAATAATTAGCTTAAAATGCGGTCTAGGTCTAATATGTCGACCTACTTTTAACAGCATAATATCATCTAATTCATAATCTTTAGTGCCTTGAGCTTTCCATAGATCAACGAGTTTTGCAGAATAATACTTATCTGTCAAAAAACAACACCCCCCGGCAGGTTGGGAATAATCATCAATACCAAATTCTTTAGCCATTTCAATTTGGGGTTTGCGTGAACGCCCCGTAATATCATAAAGCTTTTCTCTATCTACCCAGCCTTCAATTTCAGGCAGCGTAGCCGGTAAATTCTTTGCACACATGGGGCGCAGTAATAAATCATCTGCCCCTGACTGCTTAGACACGATAGGCATTTTTGATTTTGTTTGTGACATAGGACGCTGTCCGATCACTTCACCGGTAATAATAAAATCAAAATCATTTTCCACGATCCATTGCTTGGCTTTATTAACCATAAAGATTTTACAATCCAAACACGGATTCATGTGCTGACCATAACCATGCTTAGGATTAATCAGGACTTTTTTATACTCTTCGATCACATCCACAATATGTAATTTAATACCTAATTGTTCTGCGACCCATAAGGCGTTATTTCGAGTCGGCTTAGCATTACTTTTCTCACGAATGGCATGGGTATGACCTTCCACACAAAAGCCCGTAAAAAAATTAATACCCTCAACATGGATACCTTGTTCCATAATTATCTTTGCGGCTAGCATTGAATCCAATCCACCCGAAATTAATGCCACTGCTTTTCTTTGCTTACTCATAACACCTTTGTGTTTAAAAAAGATTAGACGTCGACCTAAATCGACTCACCTCGAATGACTGGTTCAAGCATTGCGTAAATTCTTGCAATAGCCCCTTGATTTTGTTTTAAAAAAACTTGGCCTTTTGCAACCAATTCTAAACGCTCATTAGGTTGGTGATATAAAGACAATACTGACTGAACAATAGCGTCATTATCTACACATTGAATAGCCGCTTGTTGATTTAAAATCCCACGCGCTATTTCTTTAAAATTACTCATATAGGGGCCAAATAAAACTGGAACCCCAACTGCAACCGCTTCTAAGATATTATGCCCACCTGTTGGCACCATGCTCCCTCCGACAAAAGCGATATCAGAAGCCGCATAAATCACTTTTAATTCGCCCATGGTGTCCACCAAATACACATCCGTGTCTTGGGTCACTGGTTCACCGGACGTTCGACTCACTGTCTTTAATTGCTTTTGTTCACATAAACGTTTTACTTCGATAAACCGCTCAGGGTGTCTAGGCACTAGCAATAATAATAACTCTGGTATCTGTAATTTTATGTGCTGATACAGCGTTATGAATATCGCCTCTTCCTCTTTATGCGTGCTGGCAATAACCCATACAAAGCGATTCGCAAATAAGGTGTTCTTTAATTGGTGCCCGTCTGCAAGAGTGATCTCAGGTACTGAAATATCAAACTTTATATTACCCATCACTTTGATGGCGTCAGTCTTTGCCCCTAAAGACACAAACCGCTGCGCATCATCTTGCGTTTGTGTCGCTATAATAGACACATTATCTAAAGTAGAGCGCACAAATTGAGAGATTTTTTGATAACCCCGTGCCGACCTTTCAGATAACCGTGCGTTAATTAAATACAACGGTATGTGATGCTGTCCGCAACAAGTATATAAATTTGGCCAGATTTCTGTTTCCATAATAACAGCTAACGTTGGCTTAAAATGACCAATGAAACGCTGAACAACGTCAGGCATATCATACGGTAAATAGACATGGGTTACGGTATCCTTCATAACCGCTTGAACACGCGCAGATCCGGTTGGCGTGGTGGTGGTTACTAACAACTTTGCCTCAGGGTGATGCTGTTGTATTTTCTTTAATAAAGGAAACAGAGCTTCAGATTCACCGACAGACACCGCATGAAACCAAATAACATGTTGAGGTAACGCTTGAGGATATAAAGCAAACCTTTCTCGCCATCGATATCGATAAGCAGGTGCTTTTATACTGCGCCAAAGTAAGCGTAAAAGTATGAGTGGGGCTAGGAAATAAAAGAGAGCAGAATAAATAAATTGCATTGTTTATAACCGCAAGATTCAAAGTATAAGATTTAAAAAGCGAATGCTTACACCTTAAATCTTGCGTTTTTATAAATTATGCTTCAGCAATCACAGTGATTGTTAAGGTAACGATAACATCTGAATGCAAGTTGATATCGATAGCATATTCACCTAAGTGACGAATCGTGCCATGTGGCAAACGAATTTGATGCTTTTCGATAGCAATACCGGCAGCAGTAATCGCTTCAGCAATATTGTGAGTACCAATAGAACCAAACAATCTACCTTCATCACCGGCTTTATGCGCGATTGAGATATTTAATTTGCTTAATTCAGTACCCAATTTTTGCGCTGCACTTAACTTTTCTTGTGCTGCTTTTTCAAGTTCAGCACGACGTGCTTCAAACTCAGCTATTTTAGTGGGTGTTGCTGCAACTGCTTTACCTTGTGGAACAAGATAGTTTCTGCCGTAACCTGATTTAATTGTGACTCTGTCACCTAGGTTACCCAAATTTGCTATCTTTTCAAGAAGAATAACTTCCATCTTTTAATCCTCACCTTTCGGTTATTAACCGATTATTTATACGCCATCTGGCGTGTGTTGATTCGATTTTATTTTTCGTAAGTTCAGCCACGGGTCTATTAATCCAATAATAGCGACTAGTAACATGGCATGGGGTATCAAAAATAGAGTTATGTAGAGCATGGGTACCGCATAACGGCCCAATTTCATTTTTGAGCATACGGTATGGCATACTGATGTTCCGGTGACTGTGTATAACACAAACAACAAAATACTAATATTCCAAGCGATTTCAGCAAGTTCTCCAGAAGTTGCTAAAGCAACTCCCAAAATGGCTATGCTACCTACTGATAATCTTGGTTTAGTTCTTAGCGTTAAAAACTCTTGCTTAAAACCACCCGGATTATAGAGATTCGCTTGCCACCATCGTGCTAAAAACAACCCAAACAACAACCCTAAAATAGACCCGGCCGCCACGACTCCAGTCATATAATGGACAAGCATATCAATAGTGCGCTGAATATCAGCAACAGGTGCATCGGGAGGAACCATCTGTGCAAGCACCATTCCCCACATTGCGGCTGGATTATCTGAAAAAAGATAAAAGCCGATAACACCCACGACACCCATTAATACGGCTATTTCAACTGCGAGGGATAAATGCCGCCCCTCTCTTAAAATAATTGAAATAATCCAAACAGGTAACCATAAAACCAAAACATACATTATGGCAAACTGGAAACTACCTGTTGCAAAAAATCCTAATATACCTGCCGCTAATGAGGAACAGCCTAAAATGCTTAACCCCTCATACGCGCCTAGCCTTAAAGTTACCAGAGCAACAGTAGCCGAACTTAAGACACTTACAGGGGGCATTATCAGAGACATTAACGCTAAAGTAGAAGCCATTATCATGGCTTGTATTCTACCTTTCATTATATAAGTCGCTAAAAAATTCACTACCCCCCTCCGCTTATAATGTTATTTGTGTGCGTCGCAGAAAGGCAACAAAGCAATAAAACGCGCGCGTTTAATTGCAACACAAAGTTGTCTTTGATATTTTGCGCTAGTTCCTGTAATCCGGCTTGGTACAATTTTGCCAGTTTCAGTAATGTAATCGCTTAATAAATCCAGATCTTTATAATCAATCTGAGTGCCGCCTTCTGCACTGAATCTGCAGAATTTTTTGCGTCTAATGTTACGTGCCATAATAATTTCCTGAATCCAAATAAGTTGTCGTATTAATCAGCAATAATTTCGTCAGCGTCGAAATCAACGTCGTCTAAGTCGACCTCGTCGTCAAGATCGCCTGTCGCTGGTACTACAACTGCTTCTCTAGCAGCTGCGTCTTTTGCTCTGGATTCAGCTACTTTATTTTCTTCAGCAGTTGAAGTGGCAATAGTAGACGGTTCAGTAACAGCTTCTTTTTGTAATAAAGTCATACTACGTAAGATAGCGTCATTGAAACGAAAACCACTTTCTAATTCTTCTAAAGTTGCTTGATCAATTTCAACATTCATTAACACATAATGTGCTTTATGAATTTTTCTAATTGGATAAGCAAGGTGTCTACGACCCCAATCTTCCAAACGATGAATAGTGCCAGATCCAGCTTCAATAGTTGACTTATATCGGTCAATCATTGCAGGAACCTGAGCTGATTGGTCCGGATGGACTAAAAAGACAATTTCATAATGTCGCATTATTTTTCCTTTCGGTTAAGCCTTCCCTCTCTTGTCTTAAAAAGAAGGTAAAGCAAGGAGGAGCGGTATGCTCCGTAGAACCGCGCATTATAAAGACTTTTTCAACTATTTGAAATCACTATTAATCAATCGCCTCAACTAAATGTGTTCAAGCTATCGTTTATTCAAACTAAAATCAGATATAAAGTGGGGCCATGCGGCGCCAATAATAGCCACTGTGCGCCCTATCATCCCAAATCAATAATTGATGATTAATATTTTTTTGGTTTAATATTTCACTCAATTGTTGATTATTTTGTAAAAAAGGATCTTCTCGACCAATCACGAGCGTGATGTCCATCTCTCTTAATTGATCTAAGCGCTGTGCACATTCTAAATTGGGTAAAAAATGACTAGGCGTGTGAAAATAAATATCCTCATTATAAAACCCATCAAATAAATCATTAAAAAACTCGACATTGAGAGTCAAATCATAACGCCCTGAGAAAGCCACTAACTTTTTAAACAAATGTGGATTTCTAAAAGCAACATTTGCCGCATGAAAAGCCCCTAAACTAACCCCATGAGAAATAATACATTCATGCGAATTTTTACTTTGCATAAAAGGCACCATTTCATCCAAGATATATTTCTCAAAAGCGATATGACGAGAAATACGTTCTGAGGGATGCGCCAATCCACAATAAAGACTCTCAACATCCACACTATCGACACAATATAACTGCAAATAGCCCGCCTCTATCTTATCTTTTAAAGTCTTAACGAGTCCTAAATTTTCATACTCATAAAAACGCCCAAAACGTGACGGAAACACCAAGACTTTAGCGCCTGCATGACCAAATACCAAACACTCCATATCGCGTTGTAACGCCTGACTCCACCACCTGTGATATTCGCGATTCATTGAGTTTCCCAATCTTTCATTAATTAAATGCTATACAGTTTAAGTTCACTTACGTTATGCATTTAAAGGTGCAAAGAAGTGTTCAAGTTGAGCCATTAAAACAGCGTCTTGTTCTGCCTGATGACTATACTGATGATGCCCGGCCTCCAAGACATACAACTGCTTTTCACAATTTAAAGCATTATAAATTGCAAATTGTCCCGGCGGAGCCACACAAGGATCAAACATTGCGCACGCACAATGGATAGGTATTTTAATTCTCTGCGCCGCTATTGCAGCATCGTAATAGCGTAATACCTCTAATACTTGCTTTTTATGAGTCTGGCAATAATTTTGTACACTGTGTGCACTGCCATTAGTCAACAACCTTAAGCGCAAAGATTGATGACCAAAAGTGGGCACATTAAAATGCCCTCGACTCATGCGAGAATCAAACGCTAAGGCCAAAACACCGACCCCTGCACCAAAGCTTATCCCCATATAACCGAGGTGTCCCTTTAAGTCAGGTAAAAAACCTAACAAGGCACTGGTTGCCAGCCATACATCTTCAACACACCCGCCAATTACATAACGTGCTTTATCATCAATATTATGCAAAACATGCCAATACGGTTCGGCAGAAATAACCGTTGAAGTGCTTAACCCCAAACCTCTAAAACACGGAAAGAACAAGGCGGCATCTTTAAACGGAAAATGAAAATCGGGCCCATCACGCCCCCCATACCCATGCCCCACAATAAAGCCGCGTTTAATTTCTCCTGATACCGGCAGTAGTAACCAACCACGCACCATAAATTCATCTGTCGAGGTATAACTGGCCTCAAACACCTGCCAACCGGATTGATTTTCAGCAATACAGTTTAAGTAAAGCTGGGGGTTAATTAATAAGGCCCGCTGATAGCGTTGTTGCCAAAAATCATCAAAATCTTTAGGGGCCTTTGGAGACCGAACCGTTAATAACTGCTCAATCGTATACCCATAACTGGGATCAAAAGAATATTGACTCTCATCCATATTAATTACTGCTCCTTAAAACCGCATTTAAAATCCAACACCTTATAACACCTTTACTATGACAATATTATTTAAACCATTTTAAAAACTACTAAATGACACACTTCAATAATACACTCTGAATGAAGATTGTATTTGCTCAAACTCATAAAGATACGGCTGTGCTACGTGATGATTATTGACCACCACCACTAAATCATGCGAGAAAACAGAGGTGTTATACCAATTAAAACTGCCTTCAATCACAATAGACTCGTCAATCACACAATACTTTGAATGAATGGGTGAATACGGGACGGGATGATCATCCTGACCATAAACCAAACCGACCACAATACCGGCATTCTTTAAGCGCTGTACGGCGGGTAACAAAGGTCGATTAAGTTCATCCGCCATAGATCGTTCAACACCAATCCGCCCTTGCCTGGCTAAATGGCCATTAAAAAGCACATGCACATACACGCCTCTATTCTTTGCATGAATCAAGGCCTCAACGACACTTTCATGATGCTCACCCAATAAATCTCCCATTAAAAAGAGACACAATTTAATAGAATGTTTTGCGTGATTAACTTCCGCTAAAATCGCATGATGCGGCCGATAAGGCTTGCCATTTAACATCATTTGTCGACCAAAGGTATACAACAAATTAAAATGACTAAACGGGTCAATGCCATATTTTTGATTAACCCCACCGCGCTGACTCTGAAAGATATTATCCAATAATCGACACACGCCTTTGGAATGAAACGTCATGCCTGACTCCCAATTGGCCCACCAACGATCAAAGGTAATATTAAACGAACCTAAGATGCAATCCTCATCATTAAAGATAACAAATTTGGTGTGCATATCCGGTTCTACTTCAATAAGATGATGCTTAGGTGTACAAAAAACCCCTATCAATTCAACGTTAGCTTGTTTTAAGCGGGCATAATTATGACTATTGGTTAAGGTCATCTTGCGCCAATCGACAATACATTGCACCAACACGCCCTGATGACTCGCATGTAATAAATGCGCAACAAAATCAGTATCATCGATACAATCAACACTGACCTTTATAGTACATAACCGATTTGGATTTTCCCATTTTGAACGAATGACCTTGTCTATATGATCATGTAAAAAACGCTTAGGATGATACGGATGATACTGTTGGCCCTTAGTAAACTTAGGGGTCAATTTTAAAGAGTCAAAATGATGGTTATACCAATTAACATCACTTTGTAACGCCTCAGCATCCAGTTCATAGGTTCGATAGTCATTAGGCGTTGACCATTCTTGGGTTATTTTTCGATACGCATCCTGTTCATCGTGCGCCTGAAAACCTTCCATAAAAACATAATCACGTTCAGACGCTATGGAATGTTCATTAAGATGAATTAAAAAAGAAAACTTAATACACGTAATGGCACCAAACTGATTTGAGTGCGGCAACATATAAAAATCACGCGTTCTACGCTTGTGACGATTCCATTCAATATCAAACGCATCGGTATCGACTATATACGTTTCACAGAGACCGTGATGCTCACGATACACTTTAAGAATCACCTTAAGATTAACGTGGGCACCCTGAAAAACATCAAACTCTATTTTTCCCCAACGGACATTAAATTTATCATTAAAATCATTCACCCTTTGAAAATATCCCCCCAAATGTCCATGGGTAGGGCTTGCATAATGTTCTGCTATCAACTTGGAGTCTCCTTTGATTTACTTGGGTTCAAACGTCATCAAATAACCACAATGATCAGATACCCGACCATAATCTTGATCTGTAAATAATACATTTCCATGCGTAATCTGTAATTCACTCGATTTACTCATAAAAATATAATCAATACGATAATCGTCCGCTAAATAATGCTGCCAATGTGAGTCATTAACCCTAAAGATTTTATCAAATACGCCTTGATCATTAATCTTTAAAAATTGATCATCATACTTATTATCATTAACGACTAAATTATAACCCTCTGAACCTGCGGTGATATTAAAATC
>CAIPDT010000100.1 GCA_903863905.1 uncultured Methylococcaceae bacterium | reverse complement strand
TGGCGCATTATCAATTTGATCAAATGCTTTTACCGCACCACCATGTAATTTTGCCATTACCGTGGTTAATGCAGCTGTTAATGTTGTTTTACCATGATCAACGTGACCAATCGTGCCTACGTTTACGTGGGGCTTACTACGCGAAAACTTTTCTTTAGCCATGAATCACACCTAATAATAATCATAACACTGGAGCTCATAACCGGATTTGAACCGGTGACCTCTTCCTTACCAAGGAAGTGCTCTACCTACTGAGCTATATGAGCACAATCTCAGAATTTGGAGCGGGTGATGGGAATCGAACCCACGTGATCAGCTTGGAAGGCTGGAGTTCTACCATTGAACTACACCCGCAGATTTCTTCAACTTAAAAATTGGTGGAGGGGGGAGGATTCGAACCTCCGAAGGCAGAGCCGGCAGATTTACAGTCTGATCCCTTTGGCCGCTCGGGAACCCCTCCTATATCGGATAAGCTGGCTATTATCTTTTAAAATACAGACAAAGTCAACTTTTTATTTATAAACTTGCGATTGATTCGCATAAAAATTTTATACTGACACATTTAACCTATTCATTACTATTGAAGCATCATCAACAGAAACCAACTGACCAACGCACTGCTTCGCAAAATCAAACGCATCTAATATTTTTTGAAATTCCATTTTAGAAGGCGCCGTTAATACAAAATCAGCAACCGAATTTCCTTCAGGAGGTCTACCAACCCCCAACCTTAACCTATAAAAATCTTTTGAGCCCAAATGATCAATAATATCTCTTATTCCATTATGCCCCGCATGACCACCACCTTTTTTCAACCTCGCAACGCCAGGTTTGAAATCAAGCTCATCATGAACCACAAGCACTTCTTCAGGCAATAACTTGTAATACCGAACAACGCTACTCACAGATAAACCACTTCTATTCATAAAGGTGCTTGGCTTTAAAAACATCACCCTATTGCCCATCAAAATCCCTTCTGCAAACAATCCATTAAATTTTGACTGTATTGACCACCCGCTATACGCATCACCAACCAAGTCATCTAAAAATAAAAACCCAGCATTATGCCGGGTCTTTACGTACTGCTGACCTGGATTCCCCAGCCCAACAACAAGCTTAATCATTAAATATTAACTTATTCAGCAGACTCAACTCTTAAGAAATCAAGATGCAAAATCTGAAATTTAGCTGGATTACGCTGAACACCTTTCAAAATTGCTTTTTCTGTTTTTCCATCAACAGTTACATTCAATACGCTTGAATATACCTCATCATGACTAAGATGCTTAATAACTTCATTATGATTTAACACCAACATCTGAGGCGCATTTGCACCACCATATATCACAGCAGGTACATTACCTTGACGACGCGCGCGCCTAGCAACACTCTTACCTGATTGCCCACGACCTTCAGCAACAAATTCAAATACATTTGACATTTTTCTTCACCATTTTTTGAGTCTGCGCTCTAAAAGCACATATATTAAATTCTATGAATTACCAGCTAATCAACATACAATGAACTAACTGATTCACCTACTGCAATACGCCTTATAGTTTCAGCAAGCATTTCAGCAACACTCAACTGCCTTATCTTCCCTGAATCAACAGCATCCTGACTCAAAGGTATTGTATCAGTAACGACCAACTCATCTAATTCTGAGCTGTTCAAATTTTTCATTGCCGCACCTGATAAAACGGCATGCGTGCAATAAGCCACCACCTTTACAGCACCATGCTTCTTTAATGCTGCCGCCGCATGACACAAAGTGCCCGCAGTATCAACCAAATCATCGATTAAAACACAAGTTCTACCACTCACATCCCCAATAATATGCATTATCTCAGAGACATTCGCTTTTGGGCGTCTTTTATCAATAATTGCAAGATCCGCATCACCAAGTCGTTTCGCAAGCGCCCTCGCCCTTACTACACCACCCACATCCGGGGAAACAACAATAAGATCTTTATACTGTTGACGCCAAATATCACCCAATAAAATAGGTGAAGAATAAACATTATCAACAGGTATATCAAAAAAACCCTGTATCTGATCAGCATGTAGATCGACTGTCAATATTCGACTAGCACCTGACTGCTCAATCATTCTTGCGACTAACTTTGCGCTAATTGGAACACGAGCAGACCTTGATCTTCTATCCTGCCTTGCATATCCGTAGTACGGCAAAACAGCTGTTATTCGTGAAGCAGAAGCTCTTTTCAAAGCATCAATCATCACCAATAACTCCATCAAATTTTCATTGGTTGGAGAGCATGTTGGCTGAATAATGAAAACATCTTTTCCGCGAACATTTTCTTCAATTTCAACTGCTATTTCTCCATCACTAAATCTACCTACGGTCGCCATACCAAGGCGCAAATTAAGCTTCTTAACTATACCGTCAGACAGAACTAGGTTAGCATTTCCAGAAAACACCATCATAGAGGTGTCATTCATTCAAGCACTCCCACACGAAATTTAACTTAATGGATATAAATGGCTGGGTCGCAAGGATTCGAACCTTGGTATGCGGAGATCAAAACCCCGTGCCTTACCGCTTGGCGACGACCCAATAATTATGACATATATTACAGAATATTTAGCTTTGATTGCAAGAGCGATCTATTTAAACCTTTTGCCAAATAGACTAACCACTTGTCTTTTTTAAGTGACAAGTAAGCCTTATTTGCCAACTCTTTTGACTCAAACTGTGCAAAGACACACGCACCAGTACCGGTTAACCGTGCCTCTGAAAATGCCGACAGAGCTACTAATGCTTCTTTAACTTCTGAATATTGCTGACTAACAACCTTAACACAATCGTTTTGATGTTGGCCTGCTATAAAGTCAGCTATTGTGATTGATTTACTATCCCTTGTCAAATCTTTCGAACAAAAAATTTCTTTTGTATTTACATGGCAATTAGGCTTAATAATAATAACCCATTGTTCCAATGGTCTTATTTGCTCTAATTTCTCACCAACTCCTTCTGCCCATGCTGCATATCCATACACAAAAACCGGCACGTCAGCGCCTAATGATAACCCCAACTCCATTAATTTTTCAACCGTGAACTTCAAATCCCATAACTTATTTAACACCAGTAAGACAGTTGCCGCATCTGAACTTCCACCACCCAATCCACCACCCATCGGTAAAATTTTTTCAACCTCTATACAAACACCTAAATCACAATTCGCAACTGACTTCAGTAACTTTGCCGCTTTTATTGTCAAATCATCCGCCTCCGGCACACCTAGGATTGGGTTCAATAAACTTATTTTTCCAGCACTATCAGGATGAAATGTTATCCAGTCACACAAGTCAACAAACTGAAATACCGTTTGTAACAAGTGATAGCCATCTTCTCTCCTCCCTACAATTCGCAACATTAAATTTAGCTTAGCCGGTGCCGGCCACTTTTCAATCCACAAAGTTGAATTATTTGATTCTTGTATCATTTAAATCCCATTGATCTATCATTAACTTTAATTTTACATGCTCGTTAGTTACCGTGACTTTACGAGGCATCATATAATCACTCACTCGCTGCATTTGTCCAAATTCAACTAACCAGCCTGCTTGCTTAAATCCATCTATGATTTCTATGAATTGACTTGATGGTTCTGGCAAACCTACCACCCAATAACGAAAGGATTGAACAGGAACAAACATACCCATCTGATGATTTATAAAATCTTCAAAATTATTTGACGAGATAATCTTACCACCACCCCTCTCCAATATTACCAAATCCTTAGTCAATCGCAACTTAATTACTCCTTGTCCTAAGGGGCCTGACAGCTTTAACTCATCACCACCAAAGCCATGCACCCAACCAATATTCGCTTGCCATGAATCTTTTTTAGTGCGGACACTTAATCTCCCCTCAAAGGACCACCGATCTATTTCATACATAGGCTTTCGTTCTGCTACGGAGTATTTTCCCTCTTCTTTAACAGGAAGACTTGAACACCCAGTCAGCGCCAACATAAATATCCACACAATTTTAATTCCTAACCGAGCAAGAAACATACTTTACTTATGACCTTTCAGTATTCTGCGTTGAAAATCTTTAAGGTATTCATCACTTGGTGATGCTCGAAATGCACTTTTAAATAATTTCTCTGCTTCACTTTTTTTACCATAAAACCATAATACTTCCATCAAATGAGCTGCTATTTCGGTTTCTTTCTGCTTTTCATAAGCTTTTTGTAAATACATTAATGCTGATTTCATATTTCCTAATTTATATTGCAACCAGCCATAACTATCAATAATTACAGCTTGTTCCGGCTCTATACTTAATGCCTTTTTTAAAAATTTTTCTGCATCTAAATAACGATCCGAATGACTTAGCAATGTATATCCCATAGCATTTAAAGCCTCTACATTATTGGGATCATTCGACAATATTTTATTAAGATCAATCTCAACATTGCCTGATTGGCCCAACCTCTCCGCAATCAGAGCTCTGGCGTATAGAAACTCTTTTTGATCTGGATATTCAATCAGCCCGGCTGATAATAATTTATACGCCTTATCAAATTGTTTTTGCTGTGAATATACATCAGATTGAACCAAAATTAATCGTCTCCGCTCTTTTGGAAATTTCACCTGTAACTCACTCAATCTACTCACGGCCTCATCGAATTGCTTATCTTTTTGAAGCCATAACACGGCGGAAATTGACGCATCAAATGCTAAAGGACCATCTACAACTTTATCAAACCAAGCAAGTGCTTTTTTAAAATTACCTTTCTTTTCCTCAATCTTTCCTAAATAATAGCTCGCTTGATACTCCCATTCTGGCTGCTCCAACATTTTTTTAAAAACATTCTCCGCATCTTGATCTTGATTTAACTGCAAATAGATCAATCCAACAGAAAACTGACTCTCCATATCCTTAGGATTATTCACAACAACGTGCTTATACACACTCATTGCTTCTTTATAGTGCTCAGATCTAATTAATATTTGAGCATACATTTTATTAATTTTAGGGTTACTTGGATACTTATTAACAGCTTCACTCAACAATGATTTTGCCCTAACAACATCCCCAGAAGCGACATAAATTTGAGCACGAAAAATTATCGCCTTATCCCAATTAGGCCGAAACCTTAGCGCCTCCTGTATTTTAGTTTCCGCTAACACAACATCTTTTCTCTGTAAAGCGAATAACGACTGTATATAATAAATTTCTGCATTTTCTTTTTTCTGAACTAATAAAGCATCTATAGCATCAGAAACCACATCGTCCTTTCCTTCTTTTTGCAATATCCCTGTTAATTCAATTATTGCCGCCTCAAATCCTCCAGCATCAAGCGTTAACATCACAGATAAATGTTCAACCGCTAAAGCCTCATCACCTAACTTTAACGCCGATAACACCGCAGTCTTACGTACAGCAAAATCTTTAGGCGCTTGTTGCAACCACAAATCCATTGCTTCTTTTATTTTGCTATTATCTTTTACATACATAGCAATCATAACCGCTCTTTCTGCAAATTTAGGATTATGGGTCTGCTTAGCAGCCTCAATATAACCATTAAGTGCCACTAAATATTGACCTCTTTGTCCAGCAAGTTCTGCAGTCAATAATGTAAAAAAAACATCTGAATCCATCGACTTTTTACCCACCCCCTCCGCGGCAGTTAACACCCCCTCATTGATTACATAAGCACCGCCGCCTTCAGGTACTTTAAGCTTTGACGATAAATCCGCGCAACCACTCAGAAACGAGAGCCCAACTATTGAAAGCAATCTTGAAATTAACACATGCCACCTTGTATATTACTAAAATATTTATAACAATAGATTATCATAAAAAAATCGTCTTCTCAGACAACTAATTTAATCAGACTTTCATAAATATATTATGTTCTTTAAATTAAAGGACATAATATATTGCTGATCCAGCTAATATCTATGTAATTAACGTGTAAAATAGCCAACTAATACTAAAAAAGTATTATATTAAACGACACTCTGACGATTTAAAGTAACACTAAACTTAACTGAACTTATTTATCATGACTTTTCTTGCAGTAGGGATTAATTACAATACCGCTCCGGTTTCTGTCCGTGAGCGCCTATCGTTCCCTGCAGATATACTCGAATCCTCATTAAAAGAACTCTGGAAACTTACAGATATTAGTGAAGCAGCGATTCTTTCAACCTGTAATCGCACGGAATTTTATTGCACCACCCACTCTGCTAATCAACAAATCTTAATCGACTGGGTTGCAGAAAATAAACAAATAAATGCTTCAGATTTTGCACCATATCTCTATTGCCATACTGATAGCTCTGTTTTTCGACATATTTTTAGAGTTGCCTGTGGCTTGGATTCCATGGTACTTGGAGAACCTCAAATACTCGGACAAATGAAAACTGCCTACCAGGCGGCTTACGATGCGGGCACACTTGGAAAACGATTAGGAAAATTATTTCAACATACCTTTACGGCCGCAAAAAAAGTCCGTACCGACACCGCTATAGGCTCAAGCCCCGTGTCTGTCGCTTTTGCAGCCGTACAATTAGCACAACAAATCTTTGATAAACTTAGTGAGCAAACGGCGTTACTAATAGGAGCAGGAGAAACCATTGAACTTGCCGCAAGACATTTGACTCAACAAGGTATTGGCCGCATTATTATTGCTAATAGAACTTATGATAAAGCTCACGCCTTAGCTACACAATTTAATGGATACGCAATTTCCTTATCTGAACTTCCAATGCATCTTGCTGAAGCAGACATTGTTATTTCTTCTACAGCAAGTCAATTGCCCATTCTAGGTAAAGGTCGCGTAGAAAGCGCTTTAAAAATACGTAAGCACAAACCTATGTTCATGGTTGATTTAGCTGTGCCCAGAGATATTGAAGCTGAAGTGGAGCAACTACAAGATGTCTATTTGTATACGGTCGATGACTTACAACACACTATTGACCAAAACATGAACTCACGCAGACTCGCCGCAGCACAAGCGGAAGAAATAATTGATACACAAGTCGATTACTTCATGGCTTGGTTACGCGCTCAAGGTGCTCAATCTGTTATTCTTGAGTACCGAACTCAAGCCGAACAATCCAGAGATGAAGCCCTACAAAAAGCACTTTCACTTTTAAATAGTGGTGTCTCAGCAGAAGAAGTACTATATCGACTCGCACATAACTTGACCAATAAATTGATCCACACTCCCAGCACTCAAATACGAGCCGCAGCGGAAAATGAACGCCATGAATTAATTACAGCCGCCCGCGAAATTTTTAAATTACCGACATCTAAATGAAACAATCTATACAATTAAAACTAGAAAACCTTTGCGAACGCTATGATGAAATTGCTGCGCTCTTGTCAGAACCTGGAGTACAAGGCAATCAAAATAAATTTCGATCTTTAAGTCAAGAATATGCACAAATTGCTCCCTTAGTTGATTGCTATAAACAATATGATCAAGGCCTAAAAAACCTAGAGTCTGCCAAAGATATGGCTAATGACGCAGACCCAGAACTTAGAGAAATGGCTAAAGAAGAAGTACTTGAAGCTCAAGCACTCTTAGAATCGCTTGACCATGAACTACAACTGTTATTACTCCCCAAGGATCCAAATGATAACAGGAATATCTTCTTAGAAATTCGAGCCGGCACCGGCGGTGATGAAGCAGCTATATTTTCGGGCGACCTATCTCGTATGTATCAACGCTATACTGAAAGAAAAGGTTGGCAAACAGAAATTATTAGCGAAAGCCAAGGTGATCACGGCGGTTATAAAGAAGTTATTTTACGCGTTTCCGGTCGTGACGTGTATTCTCAGCTTAAATTTGAATCCGGCACCCACCGAGTACAACGCGTGCCAGAAACCGAATCACAAGGCCGCATCCATACTTCCGCTTGCACAGTGGCCATTATGCCTGAAGTTGAAGAAGTCGACGCCATCGATATTAATCCATCTGATCTTAAAGTTGATACTTACCGAGCCTCAGGAGCTGGAGGACAGCACGTTAACAAAACAGAATCAGCCATTCGAATTACACACATCCCCTCGGGTGTCGTTGTTGAGTGTCAAGATGAACGCTCTCAACATAAAAACCGGGCACGCGCCATGACTTTACTAGCATCAAGGCTATTGTCTGCTGAACAAGAAAAACATCACGCCGAACAATCTGCCACACGAAAATTGCAAGTAGGTAGTGGGGACAGGTCCGAGCGCATTAGAACCTACAATTATCCCCAAGGTCGATTGACAGATCATCGTATTAACTTAACGCTATATAAACTCGATGACATCATGCAGGGTGGCTTGGAGCAAGTCATTCAACCTTTAATCAGAGAACATCAAGCCGAACTACTAACGCAATTAGGTGAAGATTAATCACCATGAATTGCCTTAAATCAGTCCTTAAACTTGCAACAGACCAACTCTTCCACGCGTCTGATTCGGCAGCACTCGATGCAGAGATATTGCTGTGCTTAGCAATTGGTAAAGAAAGAACTTATCTACGCACTTGGCCAGAGAAGTTATTAGAACCTGAGCAAATAAGCCATTTTTGGTCACTCGTACAAGAACGACATGAAGGCAGACCAATCGCTTATATCACAGGTCATAAGGAGTTCTGGTCTAGAGATTTTTTAATCACCCCTGATGTTTTGGTTCCACGACCCGACACCGAACTACTAATTGAATTGTGTTTAACTCTTATTCCAATAAAAAGCACCTCAAAACTGATTGATCTGGGTACTGGTTCAGGCATTATTGCGATTACCTTATCCGCTGAACGCCCCCTATCGGAAGTATTCGCCAGCGATTTCTCTATTCCTGCACTTGAAATCGCTAAACAAAATGCCATCCTTCACCACCAACATAACATTAAATTTTATCAAAGTTACTGGCTGAACGACATACCTTTAACTCAATTTGACATTATAGTCAGCAATCCACCTTATATTGCTAAAAACGATCATCATCTATTACAAGGAGATCTACGTTTTGAACCGACATCCGCGTTATCTTCCGAAGATAATGGCCTCGGTGATATTAAAATCATTATTGATACCGCAAGACGCTATTTAACTTCAAAAGGATATTTGTTAATTGAGCATGGCTATGATCAAAAACACGCAGTTCAATCTATTTTCAAAAACTTAGGTTATGATACTGTTCAAACTATAACTGATCTGTCGGGACAACCACGGGTAACTTATGGACAATGGCTCTAAAACATGAAACATCCAGATATTCAAATACATCGAAAATTAGCTAATCAACTATTACATTTAGCACAAATATCTCCCAACGAAGAAATTTGTGGACTCATCAGCAGTCAAGATGGCCGAATTAAACGTTGTTACCCTATTAAAAATAGTGCTGAACAACCTCAACACTTTTTCTTACTGGAAACCAAAGAACAAATAACTGCCATGACTAAGATGAGAGATCAAGGAGAAGCACTGTTCGCTATTTATCATTCTCATCCGACTGCACCAGCACAACCATCATCATATGACTTAGCTTTATCTAGCTATCCTGAGGTACTTCATTTCATCATCTCACTCAACACAAAAGGCATCTTAGAAATGCGTTGCTTCAAAATAAATGGAAACAAAGCATACGAAATACCTTTGGTAATGAGCGATGACCTAACCATATTTAACTCTGTCAATAATGCATAATTTAAAACAAAATCAAAAATGACCTACGAGACAATTACAATTTCATTAAGAACCTAGTAAAATGTAGGTTGTTATATT
>CAIPDT010000099.1 GCA_903863905.1 uncultured Methylococcaceae bacterium | reverse complement strand
TAATTAATTATAATTCTTCTTTGACCTCTCTCTACAAATACAACCAAAGCAGTAACCGAGATAGATAAAAGAAATAGAAGTATTATAAATGCACCATTCATTTCGCCAGTTCTGGCTAACTCTAAGGTACCACCAATAGCTTTTGGTAAGCCTGACACAATACCAGCAAAGATAATCATTGAAATTCCGTTTCCAATGCCTCTTTCTGTGACCTGCTCTCCTAACCACATCAGAAATACTGTTCCAGTCACCAATGTAATTGCTGTAATAGCAACAAAACCAGTACCTGGATTCAGAACAACTGAAAGTCCTCCAGCAGTTTGGTTTTGAAGAGCCAATGATATACCAATTGCTTGAAATGTGGCTAAAACAACAGTTCCATATCGAGTGAACTGTGAAATCTTACGCCTTCCAGACTCACCTTCTTTTTTTAACTGTTCCATTGAAGGTATAACAACTGTCATCAACTGCATAATGATAGATGCAGAAATATAAGGCATAATTCCAAGCGCAAAAAGACTTAAACGCATTAAAGCTCCACCTGAGAACATGTTGAACATGTCCAAAATAGAGCCACTTTGCTGTTCAAACATCACAGCCAAAGCTTTTGGGTCAATCCCTGGAACTGGGATATGCGAACCTATTCTGTATACAAATAGAGCACCTAAAACAAAAATTAATCTTGCTTTAAGTTCTGATAATCCACTACCTTTATTTGACATTTGTGCAGTTGAAGTAGCCACTTAAACCTCTACTTTGCCGCCAGCTGCTTCAATTGAAACTTTAGCGCCAGACGTCACTTTAATGCCTTTAATTACAACAGCCTTTGTTAATAAACCTGACTGAATTATTTTAGCTGTTTTAGTAAAGATGGGAACTATATTTGCATCAATTAATGTTTTTAAATCTATTACATCGACTGACAAACCATTTAATTCATTTAGTCTTACTTCAGCAGAATATTTACTCTTTAAAGACGTAAAACCGACCTTAGGTAGTCGTCTTTGTAAAGGCATCTGCCCACCTTCAAACCCTACTTTATGAAAGCCACCACTACGTGATTTCTGACCTTTATGGCCTCTTCCACAAGTCTTACCTAATGTACAACCTATACCACGACCTACGCGTTTAGATTTTTTACGAGAACCTTCGCTTGATTGGATAGTATTTAAATACATTAAATTTCCTCCACTTTTAGCATGTATGAAATTTTGTTAATCATACCTCTATTTTCAGGTGTGTTTAGGATCTCAACTGTTTGATTGATCTTACGTAATCCCAAACCTTTTAAACAAGCTTGATGACGTGGTAAACGCCCAAACTTACTTTTTGTCATTGTTACACTTAATTTAGTACCAGCCATTGCAACTATCCAATAATCTGTTCTACAGATAAACCGCGCTTAGCAGCTATCTGGTTAGCATTATGCATTCCAGTTAATCCATTAATAGTTGCTCTCACAACGTTAATGGGGTTACTAGTACCTATACATTTAGCCAAAACATTGTGAACACCTACAACTTCAAATACTGCTCTCATTGCTCCACCAGCGATGATTCCAGTACCTTCAGAAGCAGGCTGCATATAAACTTTTGCAGCTCCTGTAGTATTCATAATAGGGTATTGTAAAGTATCACCTTTTAATGAAACTTTACGCATGTTTTTACGTGCTTGCTCTAATGACTTTTGTATAGCTATCGGCACTTCGCGAGCTTTACTCACACCATAACCAACACGTCCTTCACCGTCACCAACAACTGTTAATGCAGTAAAACCAAAAACTCTACCACCTTTAACAACTTTTGCAACACGTCGAACGTTTACTAATTTTTCTTGTAAACCATCAGTACTAACTTGAGTTGGTGCTGTAGCCATCATATTCTCCTAAAATTTCAAGCCGGCTTCACGCGCAGCATCAGCCAATGCTTTAACGCGACCATGATATTTAAATCCTGAGCGATCAAAGGCTACTTGAGTTACACCAGCAGCTAAAGCTTTTTCCGCTATAAATTTACCAACTAAAGCAGCGGCCTCAATGTTACCTGTATACTTTAAAGATGCTTTTATTTCAACTTGATTAGTTGATGCACTTACTACTGTAATTGCACCATCACCACTTATAACCTGAGCATAAATATGCTGAGAGGTTTTGTGTATAGATAATCTAGTTGCATTTAAACTTTTTATTTTTGAACGCAATTTTAAAGCGCGTTTCATTCGAGATTTTTTCTTATCCATCATGCCACCTTACTTCTTCTTAGCTTCTTTTCTTACAACATTCTCGTCAGAATATCTGACTCCCTTTCCTTTGTAAGGCTCTGGTGGACGATAAGCCCTAATCTTTGCCGATACTTCACCGACTAGTTGCTTATCAGTACCTCTAACAATTATTTCAGTTTGAGTTGGTGTTTCAACTATAATTCCTTGCGGAACTATATAATCAACCGGATGCGAAAAACCCAAAGAAAGACTCAAAACACTTTCTTTTGCTTGAGCTCTATAACCAACACCAATAAGGGTTAATTTTTTTTCAAAACCAGTAGAAACACCAGTGACCATATTATTTAAAACAGCTCTGGCAGTACCTGCTTGTGCTGTCGCTTTTTTATCTTCTTTATCCCACTGAACATTTAAAACATTCTCAACAATGTTTACTGTTACAGCTGAATTTAAGATGTGAGTTAATTGACCTTTACTTCCTTTAACAGTCAAATTACTTCCATCTAATTTAATTTCTACACCATTCGGAATAGCAACCGGGGCTTTAGCAATTCTTGACATAACAGACCTACATTAACAAACAGTGCAAATAACTTCGCCGCCGTGACCAATTGCACGAGCAGCTCTATCAGTCATTACACCATTAGATGTTGATACAATAGCAATCCCTAAGCCGCCAAGAACTTTTGGCAATTCGTCTTTAGATTTATAAATACGTAAACCAGGTCTACTAATTCTTTTAATTGTTTCTATTACAGGCGCACCTTTATAGTATTTTAATTCAACAATCATTTCTGTGTGTGAACCGATCGTTTCAATACTAAAATCTGTAATATAGCCTTCTTCTTTAAGTACTTTTGCAATAGATACTTTTAATTTTGATGAAGGTTGTTTAATACTTTTTTTACCAGCAGATTGACCGTTTCTAATACGTGTCAGCATATCTGCTACTGGGTCTGTCATACTCATTTCATTATCTCCAAACTTGATCTAACAGATCTTACCAACTTGCTTTGACTACGCCAGGAACATCACCGCGCATAGTAGCCTCTCTTAATTTATTTCTACTAAGACCAAACTTGCGATAATACCCATGTGGACGCCCAGTTATATTACAACGGTTTCTAACCCTTGTGACACTTGAGTCCCTTGGTAATTTTTGGAGCTGTAAATGAGCTGCTTCTTTTTCTTCATATGATGCATCAGGATTTCTAATAACTTCCTTTATAGCTTTACGCTTAACATCAAACTTTTTTACTAATTTTTTTCGTTTTTCTTCACGCGCAATCATTGATTTCTTAGCCATACTAAAATCACTCCTTAACTCTTAAATGGAAAATTAAACAACTTAAGCAAAGCCAAACCTTCTTCGTTTGTCTGTGCTGTTGTAGTAATGGTTATATCCATACCACGTAAAGCGTCTATTTTATCATAATCAATTTCAGGAAAAATGATTTGCTCTTTAACACCCATTGAATAATTTCCACGGCCGTCAAAACTCTTAGGACTTAAACCTCTAAAATCGCGTATTCTTGGAATTGATATACTAATGAGTCTATCTAAGAACTCAAACATACGATCACTTCTAAGCGTAACTTTGCATCCAATTGGCATATCATCACGAATTTTAAATCCCGCAATTGATTTTCGTGCCAAAGTAACAACAGGCTTTTGACCTGAAATTTTCTCTAAATCAGAGAGTGCAGATTGTAAAACCTTTTTATCAGCAACAGCACCACCAACACCCATATTTAGCGTTATTTTTGTTATACGAGGAGCCTGCATAATGGATTTATAAGCAAATTGCTCAACTAATGCAGGAAGGATTTTTTCTTTATATACGGTTTCTAATCTAGCCATGATTCATCTTCACCTTACACATCAACAATTTCATTTGTTGACTTAAAATATCTGACTTTTTTTCCATCTTCTAGAAACTTAAAGCCGACTCTATCTGCTTTCTTTGTCTCAGGATTATACAATCCAATGTTGGAAATATTAATTGGCATATCTTTGACAATTATTCCACCAGAAACACCAGCATTAGGATTTGGTTTTTGATTTTTCTTTACTTGATTGATTCCTTCAACTAAAACCTTATCACCCTTTAAAACTTTTGTTACTCTGCCGCTCTTACCTTTATCTTTACCGGTACGAACGATAACATCATCACCCTTTTTAATTTTTGCCATTTTTAACCCTACCTTATAATACTTCTGGAGCAAGAGAGATAATTTTCATGAATTTTTCTCCTCTTAACTCACGTGTTACAGGGCCAAAAATACGTGTACCTAGTGGCTGCAAGTTATTATTAAGGATTACAGCTGCATTACCGTCAAAACGAATTACAGATCCATCAGATCTACGAACTCCTTTTCTAGTTCTAACGACCAATGCATTATAAACCTCGCCTTTTTTTACTCTTCCACGAGGTATTGCATCCTTTATGCTTACTTTAATGATGTCACCAATACCAGCATAACGGCGATGAGACCCTCCTAATACTTTGATACACATGACCCTTTTTGCACCGCTATTATCGGCGACGTCAAGGTTAGTTTGCATCTGAATCATGATTTATTCCTACGATTTTTATATAAAAGATGAATATTATTTACTAGCAGTCTCTAAGACTTGAACCAATTTAAAACTTTTATTCTTAGACATTGGACGACATGATGTAATAGCTACCAAATCTCCTTCACTGCAAATATTTTGTTCATCGTGAGCCATCATTTTTGATGAACGCTTAATGTATTTACCATATACTGGATGTTTTACAACACGCTCAACTAAAACAGTGATGGTTTTATCCATTTTATTACTAACAACTTTTCCGGTGATAGTACGCAACTTAGTTACATTTTCACTCATAATTATGCACTCGCCATTTCATTTAGTATGGTGTGGATACGTGCCACATTTCTCCTTACCTTTTTAACTTGATCAGGTTTAGACAATTGCCCCGTACCTTTCTGCATTTTAAGGTTAAATTGCTCGCGTGATAAATCCACAAGCATAATACCTAGCTCATCTTTACTTTTTTGACGTAATTCACTTGCATTCATCACATTATAGTCCGTACAGTAAACAGTGTTTTTAATGGGAGCTTAGCGGATGCTAAAGCAAACGCTTCACGTGCTAGTTCTTCTGAAACACCTTGTATCTCGTACAACATTGTTCCAGGTCTAACTTGAGCAACCCAGTATTCTACACTACCTTTTCCTTTTCCCATACGAACTTCTAAAGGTTTTTTAGTAATTGGCTTATCAGGGAATACTCTTATCCATAATTTACCGCCACGCTTTACGTGTCGGGTAATAGTTCTTCGAGCAGCTTCAATTTGTCTTGCAGTTAATCTGCCACGACCAATTGACTTAAGACCATACTCGCCGAAGCTTACTGATGATCCACGTACAGCAGTACCGTTATTTCTGCCTTTATGTTGTTTACGGAATTTTGTTCTTTTGGGTTGAAGCATGACTGTGTTCCTTCAACTATTTCTTAGATTCAGAGTTAATAGATGCTAGATGTGCATCCATATCGTATACTTCACCTTTGAATATCCACACTTTAATGCCAATAATTCCATAGGTTGTATGTGCTTCAGCGGTAGCGTAATCAATATCAGCTCTTAAAGTATGTAAAGGCACACGTCCTTCTCTATACCATTCGCTTCTGGCAATTTCAGCACCATTTAAACGTCCGCCAACGTTAATTTTAATTCCCTCTGCACCTAAGCGCATAGTATTTGTTACCGCTCTCTTCATAGCGCGACGATACATAATTCTTTTTTCTAATTGCTGTGCTACACCTTCAGCAACTAGTTGAGCGTCTAATTCAGGCTTTCTAATCTCTTCAACGTTTAACTGAACAGGAATGCCAATCATTTTAGAAATTTCTTGACGTAAAGAATCAATATCCTCGCCTTTTTTACCAATTACAATCCCTGGGCGTGCAGTATGAATTGTAATATGCGCATTGTTTGCAGGTCTATTAATTTGAATTCGACTTACAGAAGCATGCGCTAATTTTTTCTTAATAAATGCTCTGACTGTTAAATCTTGATGTAAAAAAACTGAATAGTCTTGGCTATTAGCATACCATCTTGAATTCCAATCTTTAACAATTCCAAGGCGTATGCCTGTTGGATGTACTTTTTGACCCATTTTCTGCCCCTACTCGAATTCTGCAACTTTAACTGTAATATGGCAGGTTCTTTTAAGGATATGGTTTGCATTCCCTTTAGCTCTTGCCCTGAATCTTTTCATAGTAGCCCCTTCATTTACATAAACGGTAGATACTCTTAATTCGTCTATATCAGCACTGTCATTATGCTCTGCATTTGCTATCGCTGATTCAAGAATCTTAGTGAATATGCCGGCTGCTTTTTTTGAACTGAACTTCAATGTGTTCAAAGCTTTTTCAACTGTCATACCACGTATTTGATCACCAACTAATCTAGCTTTTTGAGCCGATAATGGAGCGTTATTCAATTTTGCTGTTGTTTCCATTACTTAACCTACCTAGACTTTTTGTCAGCCACGTGGCCTTTATATGTTCGAGTGGGTGCAAATTCCCCTAATTTATGCCCGACCATATTCTCAGAAATGAGAACTGGAATGTGCAGTCGCCCATTATGGATTGCAATAGTTAAGCCCAGCATATCTGGAATAATCATTGATCTTCTTGACCATGTTTTAATCGGTTTCCGATTATTGCTACTTACAGCATCTTCAATTTTTTTAAGAAGATGATGATCGATAAAAGGACCTTTTTTAATTGAACGCGGCACTTTAATTCCTCTCTATTTCTGCTTACGACGTCTAATAATCATATTATCAGTGCGCTTGTTTTTTCTAGTTTTGTATCCCTTAGTCGGCATACCCCATGGCGATACAGGGTGACGACCACCTGATGTACGCCCTTCACCACCACCATGCGGATGATCTACAGGATTCATAACCACACCGCGAACGGTTGGCCTAACCCCACGCCATCTTGACGCACCGGCTTTTCCTAGGGAAGCTAAATTATGCTCTGAATTTGATACCTCACCGATTACAGCTCTACAATCAGCCATAACTTTGCGCATCTCACCAGAACGCAATCTTATTGTTGCATGTGCGCCGTCTCTTGCAACCAACTGAACTGAAGTTCCAGCACTACGTGCTATTTGAGCACCTTTTCCAGGCTTCAATTCAACACAATGGACTGTTGTACCCATTGGAATATTTCTTAATGGCATACAGTTACCTGCTTTAACAGGAACTGTTTCAGAAGATAAAATCTCCTGTCCCACTACAACACCTTTAGGAGCAATAATATATCTACGCTCACCGTCTTTGAATAATATCAAAGCAATGTTAGCAGTTCTGTTTGGGTCATATTCCAAACGCTCAACTACAGCAGGTATGTCTAGTTTATTTCTCTTAAAATCAACAATACGGTAGTGTTGCTTGTGGCCACCACCAATATGACGCGTTGTTATACGCCCCTGATTATTACGACCGCCACTTTTACTTTTCTTAGCTAGTAAAGGTGCAAATGGTTTGCCTTTGTGTAAGTCATCATTTTTGATACGTACAACAAACCGTGATCCCGGTGACGTCGGTTTTGATTTTACAATCGCCATGCTTTCTACCGTTTCCTATTGATCTATTACTTTAATAAATTAAGCAGCAGAGAATTCAATATCATGACCAGATTTCAGCTTTACATAAGCTTTTTTCCAATCAGATCTTTTGCCTAATGTTTTTCCAGCTCGCTTCACTTTGCCTTTTACATTTAAGACATGAACACTATCTACTTCAACACTAAACATTAACTCAACTGCATTTTTCACTTGTTTTTTAGAGGCTGTTTTTTTAACCTTAAATACAAATTGATTGTTTTTTTCAGCTGCATTTGTACTCTTTTCAGAAATAATTGGTGCTTCAATAACACCTGCCAACTGATATTTATTCATACTCATGCTAAGCGCTCCTCTAATTGTTTAAGCGCTCCTGGTGTAGCTATTACCTTATCGGCAGAAACCAAAAGAACTGGATTCAAATTAATCGCTTCAATTACATCTACATAAGGAATATTTCTAGAAGCCAAAGCTAAATTTACATTTATAGCTTCTACAACTATCAAAATTCTTTTACCATCAACATTTTTTAATTTTTCATTTAACTCTTTGGTTTTAGCTGAAGCAAGCAGTATATCGCTACTCACAACTAGCCTATCTTGTCTTAATAATTCAGACAAAATAGATCTAACACCAACTCGAAACATCTTTCTATTTAGTTTTTGATCATACGATCTTGGTCTCGCAGCAAAAGCAACACCACCAGTTCTCCAAATAGGACTGCGTATTGTACCAGATCTTGCACGCCCTGTCCCTTTTTGTCTCCATGGCTTAGATCCGCCACCGCTGACATCAGATCTAGTTTTTTGACTTTTTGTACCAGCTCGTGAGCCAGCCATATATCTTACAACTAATTGATGAATCAATGTTTCATTAAAAGACTGTCCAAAAATAGCTTCATTAACTTCAATTTGTCCAGATGAGTCTTGTTCATTTAAAGCAGGTATTTGCAATCCCATAGCTTAACCTTTATTTTTCAATTTTATTGCAGGTGTAATAACTACATCCCCGCCTTTAGCACCAGGCACAGCACCCTTAACTAAAATTAAATTTCTACCAGTATCAATTGCATGAATCGTCAAATTTTGTATTGTAGTTTTTACATTACCTAAATGACCTTCCATTTTTTTGCCTTTGAATACCCGACCTGGAGTTTGACACATACCAATTGAACCCAGAACTCTGTGAGAGCGTGAGTTACCATGCGTTGCATCCTGCATACTAAAATGATGTCTTTTGATACCTCCAGCAAAGCCCTTACCTATACTACGTCCCTGCACATCAACAACCTGTCCAGCTGAGAAAATATCAACTGACAACTGAGTTCCAGCAGTAAAGTCCAAGCCCTCACCATCTTCTAATCTAAACTCCCAAAGACCACGTCCAGCAGTCATATTGGCCGAAGCATAATGACCAGCTAACGCTTTATTTACTCTTGAAGATTTTTTATCCCCTGCGGCAACCTGAATTGAACGATAACCGTCCACCTCTAGACTTTTGACTTGAGTAACTCTATTCGAGTCAATCTGGAGAACAGTGACAGGCACTGAAGATCCATCTTCACAAAAAACTCTGGTCATACCACACTTACGACCTATAAGACCTATTGACATTTGCCAATTCCTCTATTCTTAATTCAATTTTATTTGGACATCAACACCAGCTGCAAGATCCAACTTCATTAATGCATCTACTGTTTTCTCTGTTGGCTCAACGATATCCAGCAATCTTTTATATGTTCTCAATTCATATTGATCTCGGGCATCTTTATCAACATGCGGAGAGATCAAAATGGTAAAGCGCTCTTTTTTAGTAGGCAATGGAATTGGACCTTTTACTTGGGCACCTGTTCTTCTTGCTGTTTCTACTATCTCACCAGCCGATTGATCAATTAACTTATGATCAAATGATTTCAATCGAATTCTGATAGTTTGATTAGACATATTTATTACTCAATTATTGATGCAACAACACCCGCACCTACTGTACGACCACCTTCACGAATCGCGAAACGCAATCCATCTTCCATAGCGATCGGTGAAATCAATTTT
>CAIPDT010000098.1 GCA_903863905.1 uncultured Methylococcaceae bacterium | reverse complement strand
CCTCCACTTCGGCGGCAGCCATATCGACCGGAAGACGTTTACCGTGATATAAAATAAATTGCTTAATCCACGAAAGATAGGTATTCTCAGTACTCAAGCTATAGTGCTTGAAGCGAATCTTGTCGCGTACTTGATCGAGTAATTTTTTCGGTTGTGTGGGTGTCGTATTTGTTTGCATGCTTTGTCGCACTCATTTACGCTCTGGCTAGCATAAACAACAGGTTATATTAATTGATCATGATTATACGACCATTTACAATTATTATACGACAATTAATGTCGTATATATTACGTTAGGCGTTCAATCAATGGAATCTGGCCGTTGATTTTAAAATTTTTTATTTTGGAGGCATAAAATGGCGGAAATAGGAATTTTTTTTGGCAGTGACACGGGTAATACGGAAAGAATTGCCAAGATGATTCAAGAACAATTAGGTGGTCGTGAAGTAGCAGAGATCCATGATATTGCTAAAAGCAGTAAAGAAGAATTGAACAGGTTTAGCATTCTATTGCTCGGCATTCCAACATGGTATTACGGTCATTGTCAAAGTGATTGGGATGATTTCCTGCCCACTCTAGCAGAAATGGATTTTGGCAACAAACAGGTTGCCTTATTTGGCTGTGGAGATCAGGAAGATTATGCAGAATATTTTTGTGATGCCATGGGTGAATTACGCGAGATTATTGAAGTTCGTGGTGCTGTTATTGTCGGGCACTGGTCAACATCTGGCTATCACTTTGAAGCGTCTCGTGCTTTGGTGGATGAAAATCATTTTATAGGTCTGGCAATTGACGAGGATCGCCAACCAGAACTAACTTCTGAAAGGATAAATATCTGGGTAAAGCAATTAAGTACGGAACTTAATCTGTGAGTTTCTTACCCTATAAGTAGGGCCGTAGGGCGCAATAGAAATAACTGGAGTCAGAGTAAAGTTAAATGCTTAACTCAACGCCCCAGCGGAGCTTCGCTTTGCGTTAGATGCCTATAGACTTTTAGAAATTAAATTTCCAATTTGCGTTGTTGTAAGCTCATACAGATAACATCCCTTGAAGGGATGATATCTGTCGACATAGAAATTATTTATCTGAAAATGAGTACATCTGATTTGATAATGGTATGATTAAGAAAACACCTAATATCAACATTTAAATAGCACGGCGATTCAATTTCATCCAGAACAAGGAACAACACTTATTTGCGACTTTAAAGGCTTTGTTCCTCCAGAAATGGTTAAACGCAGACCAGTTATTGTCATCTCTCCAAGGTTACGCCACAGAGGAAAGCTCTGTGCCATTGTTCCTTTAAGCACAACGCCACCAGCTCCAATTGCCCCATATAACTACAAATTACATATAGACCCTGTGTTGCCATCCCCTTATGACGCTAAGTTCCATTGGGTTAAAGCCGATATGATTTACACAGTTTCATTTGATAGGCTTTTTTGCTATTTGACGGAAAAGATGCATGTGGAAAAAGAATATATGACAACAGAATAATTGATAAAGACGATCTTATTAAAATTCAGCAGTGCTTACTTCACGGTTTAGGTTTAACATCATTGACAGACTTCTTATAATTTTGTAGTATTATCATGCTTCCCGCACTGTCTTTGGCATCGGGCTTAAGTCCACCTAGGTGGCCGCCATACATCGGAGATTGCAATCCAGTATGGTGTCTTATAAGGCTCTGTGATTCTCATCACAGAGCCTTTTGCTTTTCTATGGCGTTGAAATAAAAGCTGAAATAGCTGGGGTCACAGCCAGGTAGTGTGGGCAGTGCTTTTCTGCCCACCGTCTTTGTCGGCATATACGCACATCCTGCCTAACAGGGTAATAACTGGGGTCAGAGTAAACTTAAATGCCTAACATTACGCTCAACCGGAGCGCAGTTATAATCCGGCTTTTTTTCAGCTTTCCATGTGGTACCCGGTTAGCTTAACGTTAGGCATAGTTTTCATCATTAAATTTAAAGGGTAGAAATCATGGAATTTTCCGCAGTATTAACACCAGATTCAGAAGGTGGTTACGTTGCCTTCAATCCTGAAACAGGCACAACTACTCAAGGCGAGACGGTTGAAGAGGCCTTGGCTAATTTGAGTGAAGCAACTGAACTCTATCTTGAAGAGTTTCCGTTGATTACTTATGCCCGCCCGCTTTTGACAACTTTTCAAGTACCCAGACATGCCTAAGCTCCCCGTCGTTTCGAGTGCAGAAGTAATTCGGGCTTTAGAGCTGCTGGGGTTTTCGGTGGTTCGGCAACGCGGTAGCCACATTGTTCTACGAATGGGTTCTTCAGGCTGTGTTGTTCCTAACCATAAAGAGTTGAAAGCTGGAACTCTAACTGGAATACTCAAACAAGCCGGTGTGTCGTTAGATGATTTCATATCAGCATTACGCGCCTAACCATCCGTTCCAGCCAAGCCAGGTAGGTCGTGCACATGCTTTTCGTGCCCGACATTTTCGCGTTAGAACGCACGAATGGCATTGAAGAAATCTATCGATATTCTGATTTTGACCGTTGAATGTTGGGCAACGAAAAGATGTTGCCCAACCTGACTTTTACGTTAGCCATAATGAAATGAAGAATAACTGGGGTCAGAGTAAACTTAAATGCCTAACTCAACGTTCCAGCGGAGCTTCGCTACGCTGAACTTTGCGTTAGGCATATGTACCATAGGAAAACACATGAGTCTTTTAGGCTTTTTCGGTGAAAAAGAAAATATTAAAGGAACAATAGGATATTTTAATTTATCTGATTGGTGGCTATCTGAATTCACTGAATAACTGGGGTCAGAGTAAAGTTAAATGCTTAACTCAATGAAAATTGGGGTCAGAGTTATTTAAATGCTTCAATTGTTGTTTTTAATGGGAGGCTGTTTGGCTTTGGCTTATATTACCTGGCCTAACAAGTCGGTCAAAGGGACGCACCGCTCGTTGG